>JAHEHW010000118.1:0-1993 GCA_024639745.1 Salaquimonas sp.
GTCTGGACCTGCCTCATTGGCGGGGACAAGATTTTCGGCAATTTCAGACATTTCCGCTTCATCCGCCAGCGTCAACTCGGCGAGTTCATCGGCGAGGTAGCAGGCAAACATCATCAATTCTTCCTGGTCCCAGTCTTCCTCCGGGGCCGGCAGTGCGGCAGCCTGTTGGCGCGCGATGCTCAGGCGCGCAATCTTATGCCTTGCATTGTCACGAGCGGTCTCGGTACAAATCTTCCTGAGAAGGAGCAATAGCTCATCCGTTTCCGCGTCATGGACGCCTTCGTAGGTGGCCAGAACCTGACGTGTCACGAGATATGGCAGGCAGGCGTGATTATCCTCGTCTGTGTCCAGCAAAGCCCGCTTCCATGCGGAGATGGCCAAACGAAAAACCTCCATGGCCCCGACCGGCATATCCGCGCGCACATATATTGCATGGAAGGCATTCTGTCTTTCTTCCCTCAATACCTTTGAAACCCGTTCAACAGGTTGCTTTGAAAGCAGCGCCAGCGCATGCGCAAAAAGTGCGATGTTCCCCATGCAGATCGCTCGCAGCAGGAAGGACGTCGTCAGTTTTTCCGCGTCGATGAGAGCCCGAACAACCTCTCCGACTTCCGGATCACTGACATGGGCGGCAAAGCTGATGATCGCCTTATCGGATATCTCCCGGAGATGGGCCTTCCGTCGCTCCACCGCCGCCTTGTCCGCTTCTTCCTCATCGACTTCGGCGAGCGAAATCGCATATTCTTCGATCAGAAGAATTCTGGCTGCCATCCCGATATCGTGCCGAGCGAGAAGGCAGCTACGAATGTCGGGATCGTTGCCAAACCGTGTAGCGATACTGAAAAAGTGCTCCGGAAGCAGTCTTGCACCCGGGTTGAGAATGGCAGCCAGACAGCCATGGCGCGACGCCTCGTCGGCGATAACGGCGCAAAGACGAGGGGAAAGCTCTGCACGGCAAGCAATCGCAATCTGCTGCTTTTCGGTTCCGTTCCGCACATGCGTGATCAGTTCTCCGTCGAGCAGGACGCCGGATCGCGCCAGCACAGGGATCGATATTTCGGGTTCATCGCCAGCGAGCGCGAGAATGAGATATCGCGGTGGCGATTCCAAACGGGAGAGTTCTTCTGCGAGCGTTTGTCGAATTTTGATGTCCGGATCGTCCAGAAGACAAGTCAGTGCCGCTTCAGCCGCTTCAAGCTCTTCCGGGTCAGCAATACTTTCCTCAAGAATCTTCACCAGACTGACAGCAGCTTCCTTCCGGGCCGTGCCCGGGGCCGCGTCCATCCATCCTGCCAATTGCTCGATCAACATCAACGTATACTCCACTCAAACCCGACCATCGGAGGTCAAAAGCCCTCTCATGGAGCATTAGCCTGCCTTAAAAGCGTTAACGTTGAGTTCACTATGTCTGTTGGGGAAAGATTTACCGTAAAATCGAGAGCAAAGACGCCTTTTGATCACCCTTCCCATTTGGGACGATGCAGTTCAAAGATTTCCCCAAAGCGTTGGTAATCCATATAGCCCATGCGGGTAGGCGGTTTTGCTTTCGCGACATCGAAGCGTCCATCGGTGATGTAGTCGTCGTTAATATAGATGCCAACGACCTGACCAATTACGAGGAAATTATCGCTGTTTCTGCCTTCAAGATCCTTCAATTCAATGATCTCGGTTTTCTTGCATTCAAGCGCGGCAGGAACGCCTTTGACCCGCAATGGACGCACCATATTGCTTTGCTCGGCGGGCAGGCCTGCGATTTCGAACTCGCTATTCCCGCGAGGCGCATCAACCGAGCTCTTGTTCATCCCTTGGAGCAAATCTTCTGACACATAATTGCAGACGAATTCTCCCGTCTCATCGATGAAGGCTACCGAGTCTTTCCAGCCCGAAGAGGAAAAGGCGACGAGATCCGGGTTCGCCGCAATCGCATTGAAGAAGCTGTAAGGCGCCAGGTTCGACGCGCCATCCGACGACATCGACGAAATCCAGCCGATTG
>JAHEHW010000118.1:2093-6137 GCA_024639745.1 Salaquimonas sp.
TCTTTCCAGCCCGAAGAGGAAAAGGCGACGAGATCCGGGTTCGCCGCAATCGCATTGAAGAAGCTGTAAGGCGCCAGGTTCGACGCGCCATCCGACGACATCGACGAAATCCAGCCGATTGGACGTGGCGCGACGATCGCCTTGAAGGGATTGTGTGGCAGGCCATGGTCGTTCTTGGCAGTTTCGTAAAACATCAGCTACTCCATGATCGTAAGAATATCGTCGAGGGACGGACGGTCGCGTTCGGTTTTCGGCAGTGTCCGGGTGCCTATATGGATGAAGCCGGCAAAGCGCTCTCGGTCCTTAAGACCAAGATGGGGCGCCAGAACCTCGTCAAAGGCGTACCACTCCGTCAGCCACTGCGCGTCATAGCCAGAAGCGTTCGCGGCAATCAGAAGATTCATGCCTGCCGCGCCGCAGGAGAGTAACTGTTCCCATTCGGGGACTTTGGTGTGTTCCCGCGGCGCCGATACAAGGCCGATCACCACGGGCGCGCGGGAAAAGCGGGTCCGCTCCACTTCGCGCTGCTCTTGCGAGATGTCCTGGTGAAGCGCTGCGGCACGTTCCTCCAGCAAACCGGCCAGACGGTTCTTTGCTCCATCGCCGTAAACAATGAACCGCCACGGAGCGATCTTGCCGTGGTCTGGCACCCGGGAAGCAATCTCAAGCATCTCCCGGATTTCATCTTTGGCGGGACCCGGTCCGCCTATTGCCTTCGCTGGTACCGAACGCCGTGCTCTCATGAAATGGAGGACTTCCGGATGTGTCTCACGCATGATCTAGCTCGCAGGGTCAATCTTGTCTGCCGGTGACTTGTGTGAGCGATGTGACAATGTCAATGGCGAGAACGCTGCAAACGATGCGGGCACTTGCGCTATTTCCTTTTTTTTGCTGCAAAGCTTGCGCATTGAATACGGCCTGTTGCGTGCACTGAATTCGCGGGACCATGCGTTTGACAAATCTGTCTTTCCGATTTTCACTGACTTTCTATCGGCTGCCCCCTATTCCGGTGAGCCTGCTCCTCCTCGCGACAGTTTTGAGCGCCACATTGATCGGCTCCGCAAGCGCTCAGGAAAAAACCTTTCGCGTGACGTTTCTCGCCAAATTGACGGAGGAAGGAGAGACCGTCGAACGCGGTCTGGAATGGCGCATTTTCGGGCCGCGTATCGGACCTGACGGGAAGCTGCCGATGTTGGCAGATGCGACGGGTGGCACACGCTCTTTCAACATGACGCCAGGCCAGTATCTGGTCCACGCGGCTTATGGCCATGCCAGCGCCATTCGTAAGCTCGTGATCGGGCCGGAGAGCGACCGCGAAGTCTTCATTCTGAATGCGGGTGGCCTCGCTTTGACCGCGGTCGCCGGCGAAGACACACCGATCGACAGCAATCTTCTCAGGTTCGATATTTACGGGCAGGAGCCTGATTCCAGGGGTGAGCGCAAGCTGATCGCAAGGCGTGTCTTGCCCGGACAGATCATCCCGTTTCAGGAAGGGATCTATCACGTCGTTTCCGAGTACGGCTCGCTTAACGCAGAAATCCGAGCAGATGTGCGTGTGACAGCCGGCAAACTCACACGGGCGGAGCTTAAGCACAGAGCGGCGCGGGTTACTCTGCGGCTGGTTCGGCAGCGCGGCGGTGACGCGCTTGCCAATACGCAATGGTCCGTCCTCAATGAAAGTGGCGACCTGATCACGGAATCGACCAGCGCTTTCCCTCGGATGGTTCTTTCGGAAGGCAATTACACAGCAATCGCCAAGAATGGCGATAGCATTTTCTCACACGACTTTGCCGTTCGCGCCGGGCTCAATTCCGATGTCGAGGTTCTGGTAGCCGGCTAGCGACATCCGGAAATGCCGCTACCCCTGTTCCAAGACCCTTGTTTGCCTTTGAGTGCCCTGTTTCACTTCACCGGGAAGATCCATGCCGGGTGAGTTGGTCAAATGGGCCATGAGCGTTTCGGTTCCCAGAATATTTGGCGGAACTGGTACCACGCTGGTCTCATAAACCTTGATGTGAACCTCCGAAGAAGCGTTCAGTTCAATGGTCTCGGCCACGATCAGGCTAAACTTCGAATTGGAATTCGACCTCGGTCGATCCGCCGACTTCAAGTCCGGCATCGCCTAAATACATCACCCCTCAAAGTCGATATTGCTGCCGTCCCCTAACTCGCTATTGGAAGAAATCTTTGCAGCTGGAGCGAAATAGACGGCGTAGCCTGCCAAGGCGCCCGTTTCCTTTACGGAAGAATTGGCCGTTACGCTTCAAAACGCGCATCCAAACCGTAAAATAACGGGATTCCATTTCCCGTCGGCGTACGGTCATGAACACCGTCGCTCCGCCAATCACCGACATTAGACGGATGAGACTTGTGGCTTATCGAAGATCAGGAGGAGTTGCTTCGACGCGAAGGCTTTCGACCGCATCTTTCAGAGACAGCGAATGCTGATCCCGAGAACCGAGGCGGCGAATATTTACAGACCGCTCCTCCGCTTCACGGTTACCGCAAACGAGAATGACCGGCACCTTGGCGAGCGAATGTTCGCGCACCTTGTAATTGATCTTCTCGTTTCGGGTGTCGGCAATCGCCGTCAGGCCAGCCTTGCGCAGCGTTTCGGCAACTTCCTCGGCATATGCGTCCGCGGTCTCCGTTATCGTTGCGACAACCACCTGCTGCGGCGCCATCCATAGTGGGAAATGCCCCGCATAGTTCTCAATCAGGATTCCGAGGAAGCGCTCCATCGACCCGCATATCGCACGGTGGATCATCACCGGTTGACGCTTTTCAGATTTCTCGTCGATGTAGAAGGCGTTGAAGCGTTCCGGCAGGTTAAAGTCGACCTGGGTCGTGCCGCACTGCCACTTCCGGCCGATCGCGTCTTTCAGAACATATTCGAACTTTGGCCCGTAGAACGCGCCCTCACCCGGATTGATGCCGGTCTTGATCTTGCCCTCGGACTTGCCTTCGATCTCGTGGAGGACTTTCTCCATCACCGCTTCGGCGTGGTCCCATGAAGAGTCGTCGCCCACTCTTTTTTCGGGCCGCGTTGACAGCAGGACCTCGATTTCTTCAAACCCGAAGTGCTTGTAGACCGATAGGATAAGATCGTTGATCCGCATGCATTCCGCTGCCAATTGATCTTCGGTGCAGAAAACATGCGCGTCGTCCTGCGTGAAGCCGCGAACACGCATCAGCCCATGGAGTGCACCCGAAGGTTCATAACGGTGCACGTTGCCGAATTCGGCCAGGCGAACCGGCAATTCGCGGTAGGATTTCAGTCCGTGCTTGAAAATCTGCACGTGACCGGGGCAGTTCATCGGCTTGATGGCGAAGACGCGATGATCGGCCTCCTCATCATCAGGATGGGTAAAGGCATGGGCGGATTTCACCGCGAACATGTTTTCCTGGTACCAGCCCCAGTGTCCGGAAGTTTCCCAAAGGGATTTGTCGAGAATTTGTGGCGCGTTCACCTCTTCATAGGTGCCTTCAAGGCGTCGGCGCATATAATTGACTAGGCTCAGGAACAGCCGCCAGCCCTTGGAATGCCAGAACACCACGCCCGGGCCCTCTTCCTGGAAATGAAAAAGATCCATTTCGCGGCCAAGTTTGCGGTGATCGCGCTTTTGCGCCTCCTCAAGCATGTGAAGATAGCTGTCGAGATCTTCCTTGCTGGCCCAGGCGGTGCCGTAAATTCTGGTGAGCATGGCGTTCGATGAATCGCCCCGCCAATAAGCACCCGCGACATTCATCAGCTTGAAGGCATCGCCAATATCCTTGGTCGACCGCATATGCGGGCCACGGCAGAGATCGAGCCACTCGCCCTGCGAATAAATCTTGATCTGCTGATCTTCCGGAATCGCATCGACCAACTCGACTTTGTAGTTCTCGCCTTTGTTCGCAAAAAACTGCTTCGCCTCATCTCGTGTCCAGACTTCCTTCTCGAAGGGATAATTGCGGGCGATGATTTCCCGCATTTTCTTTTCGATTTTCGGGAGGTCTTCGGGGGTGAAAGGCTCATTCCGGGCGAAGTCGTAATAAAAACCG
>JAHEHW010000005.1 GCA_024639745.1 Salaquimonas sp.
CGCGCTGTATTGTACGCGGGATGGTGCCATCTTCGATCCTCTCGAGGGTCTTCCGGATATCCGAACCGGCACCATCCGTTTTATCGGCGATGCAGAGGCGCGCATCGGGGAAGACCATTTGAGGATATTGCGATTTTTCCGGTTCTTCGCCTGGTACGGTCAGGGACGGCCCGACGCTGCCGGTATCAAGGCCTGCGCGAAGATGAAAGAGAAACTCAAGTCAATCTCTGCAGAGAGAATCTGGGCGGAATTGTCGAAACTTCTGGCGGCAGCTGCACCCGGTCGTGCTTTGCTCTGGATGCGGACAACGGGCGTCCTTGGTGTCGTTCTGCCGGAGACGGAAAAGTGGGGCATCGATCTGATCCCGCATCTGACCGCGTTCGAGGCTGATGCTCAACGTAAGCCGGACGCGCTTTTGCGTTTGATGACGATGGTGCCGCCCGAACCGCAACCGATCACTGCAATGGCCCGCCGTCTGAAGACCAGCAAGCGGGAGGAGAAACGATTGCTTGCCTGGGCGATGTGTCAGTTGCCCGATTCTCCAGGCGATCATGCCGAGCTTGCGAAAGCACTTTACCGCGGCAATCCGGATGCAATCCGCGACCGACTTGCGCTGGAGGCTGTGCGCTTGCGCTCCCGCGATGACAGCTCACCGGAGCATATAGCTACAGTCACAGCGGCCTTTGAATACGCGGAAGACTGGAAACGTCCCGAGTTCCCGCTTGCTGGCGAAGACATGATCCGATCCGGCATGCAAAAGGGGCCTGAGCTGGGTCGCATGCTCAGAATACTCGAAGACGACTGGGTAGAGAGCGGTTTTGAACTCGACAAAGAAAGTTTGCTCAGCCGCCTACAATAAGCGTCCACTGGCCCCTGTGCTTATGTTGCAATGTAACCGGCGAGCTAATCAGGCCACCTTGCTCTTCGAGTCAACGATCCGATTCTTGATCGCTGCGACCATGGATTCGCGGATCGTCTGTTCGCCGTGAGCGGATTTCAGATGCTCGACGGCGCGACGAACGATTTCGGCTTCTTCATCTGCCGTGGTGTGCCAGTCACATCCGGGAACGAGTGTTCCGCATTCAAAGGTTTTCATGGCAGTCCTCCATTCGTTTTGATTGAATAAAGACCGCAACCGGCTGCGACCACCGGTGCGATCACTGGGCAGGCAACATATCACACGAGATATTTTTCAGAAAGGATCGGACCTGAATCGTGATCAAGGCCAACGAACGGTCGGTGGCATCGAGGAGAGGATCGACTCGACATTGCCGCCGGTTTTCAATCCGAAAATCGTTCCACGGTCGTAGAGAAGGTTGAATTCGACATAGCGGCCGCGGCGGATCAGCTGTTCTTCGCGCTCTTCCGGTGTCCATTCTCTCGACATGTTGCGTTTAACGATTGCCGGATAGGCCACGTTAAAGGCCTTGCCCACATCGCGGGTAAAGGCAAAATCGGCTTCCCAACCGCCAGTTTCGTCGGGCGAATGGAGGTAATCATAGAATATGCCGCCGATGCCGCGCATTTCATTGCGGTGCTTGAGGAAGAAATACTCGTCGCACCATTTCTTGAACTTGTCGTAGTCGGCTACGGGGTAACGTTGGCAGACGAAACGCATGGCCTTGTGGAAGAGTTTCGAGTCCTCGTCTTCTTGAGTGCGGCGAGCATTGAGCATAGGGGTCAAGTCGGCACCGCCGCCGAACCACTGTCCAGTTGTCACCACCATCCGCGTATTCATGTGCACGGTCGGTACGTTCGGGTTCCAGGGGTGTGCGATCAGAGATATGCCGGACGCCCAAAACCGTGGATCTTCCTCCGCACCAGGGATTTGGGAGCGGAACTCTTCGGAAAATTCGCCAAAGACCGTCGAGGTGTGAACGCCGACTTTCTCGAAGAGGCGGCCATGCATGATCGACATGCGACCGCCTCCGCCTTTGCCTTCTTCCCGTTGCCAGTCCTTGGCTTCGAATTTGCCGGGCGCGTGATCGGAAAAGGGGCCCTCGAGTTCTTCTTCCAACTGCTCTAATCTGGCGCAGATCTGGTTGCGCAAATTCTGAAACCACTGCTCGGCTGCAGTCTTCTTGCTTTCAATATCGGAAGGAAGCCCGTTCGGAATCTTTGCCTTTTCTGTGCTCATATCACGCTGCCCATCTGTGGAATTCCGGCGCTCTTTAACAGCCGCCCGTTGGCCCGTCCATAGGGCACAGACAAATGGCGCTTGACTTGCGTCATTCATGGTGCGTTGATGGTTCTAGCGCTTATTGAAGCCGGAGGGCTGGAAATGGGTAACCGAGAAACAGCGCCGCAGGATAATGGCCCTGAAACCCCTTTCGATGATTCGCGCATTTACTGGCAAAGGCAAAAGGCTGCGCTCGACAAGGCGCTTGGCGAGCGCAAGCGTTGGTCGAGCAAGCGGCGTAATGGCGAGGCCGGTGAAGCGAAGAGCTGGAAACGCGTTTCCTATTCGCTGCCGCGTTCCGAAGCACAGGCCAAGGCACGGGAATTCTTGAGGAAATACCCGAAAGCGGCTTACTGGTCCGAGGTCGAAAGCTGGCGTGAATTGCCCGGTGACGTTATCGAATTTACCATGCGGCGCCTGCCTACGGCCGACTAGCGGGTCGATCATACGGTCGTCTGACGAAGCGCTTCCCCCAGAACCATTGCGCCGCTGATCGCCTGATTGAGACTGCGAGCGCCTTTCTGCATCCTGATTGTTACGCTTGCATCGACCCTTTGGTGCAACGATTCCGGCACGCCCGCCGATTCGCGCCCAAGCAGTAGAATATCTGCCGGCGAGAAAGAAAAGCCGGTGTAGGAGGTGTCGGCTTTGGTGGTCAGGAGGATCAGTCTCTTCCCGGCTTTGTGCCGCCACTGGTCGAATACCTCGAAATCCGCATAGCGGGTGACTGCGGCCAGCTCGGCATAATCCATCCCGGCGCGTCTCAAGGCGGTATCATCTGTCCTGAAGCCTGCCGGTTCGACGATATGGAGATCCGTACCGGTGCAGGCGGCCAGGCGCATCAGCGTTCCGGTATTGCCGGCGATGTCGGGCTGATAAAGGGCGATTGCCGGTCTCATTGACACTGCTTTCTGTGGATCATTGCGCCGTTTGTCTTATATGACTGCGGTCGAAACACGCAAAGGGGCAATATCGACAATCGTTTGCAGGCCGATACGCCACGAGCCCGGAGCTATCTTGTTCAGCTATTTCGAAAAAACGGTCGACCCCTATCCGCCGGAAGAGCCCGAGCGCCCGCCGGAAAGGTTTCTACCGTTTTGCTGGTACTATACCAGGCCGGTCGCAGGCTGGGTCTTGCTGATGGCATTGCTTACAGCCGTTCTGGCTGCCGGCGAGGTGATCCTGTTCGGTTTTTTGGGTAATCTAGTCGATTGGCTGTCTGCTTCCAAACCTGACGGATTTCTCCAGAGAGAGGGTTGGACGCTGGTAGGAATCGCCGTCTTTCTCCTGATCTTCCTGCCCGCTGTTTCGCTTTTTCATTCAGTGATCACGCATCAGACGCTGCTCGGCAATTACCCGATGATCGCGCGCTGGCAGATGCACCGTTATCTCTTGAAGCAAAGCATGGACTTCTTCGCCAACGAGTTTGCAGGGCGTGTGGCCACCCGCGTGATGCAAACATCGCTGGCGGTTCGCGAAGCGGTGATGAAAGTTGCCGATATCATGGTCTATGTGGCGGTCTATTTCGTAAGCATGATTGTGATGATCGGAAATTCCGACTGGCGCCTTGCGATGCCTATGGTTTTGTGGGTTGTGATCTATATCGGGGTGATCGCCTATTTCGTCCCGAGGCTGAAACGGGCGAGCGCGGAGCAGGCCGACGCCCGGTCGATGATGACGGGTCGTGTTGTCGATTCCTATACCAATATCAATACCGTCAAACTATTCTCCCACGCCGGACGCGAGGCTGCCTATGCTCGGGAAAGCATGGATGAGTTTCTCGGCACGGTTCACAAGCAGATGCGGTTCGTGACCAAATTCGAGGTGGTGGTCGAATTCAACAATGCGCTTGTGGTTTTCCTGATCGGGTCTCTGTCGATCTGGCTCTGGATGAATTCACTCGTAACGACCGGGGCAATCGCGGTTGCCGTCGCGCTTGCGCTGCGCCTCAACGGCATGTCGCAATGGATTATGTGGGAGGTTTCCTCCCTGTTCGAAAATATAGGCGTCATTCATGACGGTATGAGCATGATGGCGACGCGGCGCAGCATTTCCGATCAGCCGGACGCCAAACCGCTTGCGGCCATTGAAGGCAAAATCACGTTCGAGAAGATCACCTTCAATTACGGCAAAGCGCGTGAGGAAACGCCGGGCGAGGATCACGTCATTCGTGACTTCTCGCTAGAAATAGCGCCTGGGGAAAAGCTCGGTCTCGTAGGGCGGTCCGGGGCGGGTAAGACAACCCTCGTCAATCTTCTGCTTCGTTTCTACGATGTGGAAGGCGGCAAGGTCATGATCGACGGACAAGACATTGCCGGGGTAAGCCAGGAATCGCTTCGCGCGGCAATCGGCGTCGTGACCCAGGATACGTCGCTGCTGCATCGTTCGATACGGGACAATATTGCCTATGCGCGACCTGACGCGACCGACGAACAGGTGATCGCCGCCGCCAAGAAAGCCCGTGCCTGGGAATTCATACAAACGCTCGAGGACCAGCAGGGACGCAAAGGGCTGGATGCCCATGTCGGCGAACGGGGTGTCAAGCTATCGGGCGGGCAACGGCAGCGCGTCGCGATTTCGCGTGTGTTTTTGAAAGATGCGCCGATACTCGTTCTGGACGAGGCGACATCGGCGCTGGACTCGGAAGTCGAAGCGGCAATCCAGGAAAGCCTCTTCGATCTGATGGAGGGCAAGACCGTTATAGCAATTGCCCACCGCCTATCGACCATCGCATCGCTAGACCGGCTCATCGTGATGGATCGAGGTCAAATTGTTGAAAGCGGCACCCATGAGGTGTTGATCGCGGATGACGGCCTTTATGCCGAACTCTGGAGTCGGCAATCAGGCGGGTTCCTCGGAATTGGGAATACCGAGAGGCTTGCCGGATGACTCGAGTGCTCGATCGAATATTCGGGTGGTTCGAAGCGAGGATCGATCCGTTTGCCGAACGGGCTGATTATCAGCCACCGGCAAGTTTTTTCCGATATGTCTGGCATTATGTGCGGCAGGCGAAACTCTTTTTCGCGCTGATGCTGTTTATCGGTTTTCTGAATGCGGGGATCGAGGCGCTGGTCTTCACCTTCGTGGGTGAGATCGTCGATATTCTAACGGCTTTCGAACCTGGGGCTGAGGGCGGCTGGACCGGATTGATCGCGCAGGCAGGCTGGCCGCTCTTGGGCATGTTGCTGGTAACGCTAGTTCTGCGGGTTTCGGTAATCGCCATCCAGGCCCTGATTGAAGAACAGGTGATAGTTCCTGGCTTCTTCACCCTGATGCGTTGGCAAAGTCACCAGCATATCGTTCGTCAGTCGCTCGCTTTTTTTCAAAACGATCTTTCAGGCCGGGTTGCCCAGAAAGTGTTCCAGACCGGACACGCCATGGGCGACATGATGGTATCGCTCAATCAGACGATTGCTTTCATCGCGGCATATGCTTTCACCACCTTCGGGCTGCTGCTTTCGCTCAATGTGATGCTTGGCGTGATGGTAATTCTCTGGGTTATCGGTTTTGCGCTGCTGGCGCGGTTGTTCATTCCGCGAATACGTGCTCACGGGAAAAAGACCGCTGAGGCTGGGGCCGTGGCGACCGGGCGCATGGTTGATGGCTATTCTAACATTTCGACCGTGAAACTTCATGGCGCTACGTCGCGCGAGAACGACTGGGTGCGGGAAGGAATTGCCGGGCAGTACAACGCGCTCAGGATGTTCACCCGAGATCTGTCGGGCGTAAGAGTGTCGCTTGCAGCGCTCAGCAACGCCATGGTCTGCCTGATTGCATGGCAGGCAATCGACCTATGGCTGGCAAGTGCCATCACGCTCGGCCAGGTCGCTTTTTCGCTGGCGCTCGTGCTGCGGCTCAGCCTGCTTCTGAACCGGTTGATGGGAATCCTGAACGGCTTTTTCCGGAATGTCGGTGTTGTCCAAAATTCAATGGACCTGATCGCGCGGCCGCTGGAAATCCGAGATGATCCCGATGCCCCGGCGCTTGAGTTTCGAGAGGGCCGGATCGAGATCGACCGCATCCGGTTCAATTACGGAAAGCGGGAAAAGCTTTTCGATGACTTGTCCCTGACCATCGAATCGGGTGAGAAGGTCGGCATCATTGGTCCTTCCGGTGCGGGAAAATCGACTCTGGTCAGTTTGTTGCTTCGGTTTTTCGAACTCGACAGCGGGCAAATCCGGATCGACGGTCAGAATATTGCGAAGGTTCAGCAGGACAGTCTTCGCCAACAGTTTTCAATGGTGCAGCAGGAAACTGCGATTTTTCACCGATCGGTCCATGACAATATCGCCCACGGGCGACCATCGGCATCGATCGAAGAGGTTGTCTCGGCTGCAAAACAGGCCCGTGCAGATGAATTCATCCGTGAATTGACCGATGCACGAGGGCGCAAGGGCTATGATGCGCATGTCGGGGAGCGCGGGGTGCAGCTATCTGGCGGGCAACGTCAGCGGATTGCCATCGCCCGCGTGTTTTTGCGTGACGCTCCTTTCCTGATTCTCGACGAGGCGACCTCGCAGCTCGACAGCGGGATCGAGGAAGCGATCCGGGACAACCTGATGGAACTCAT
This sequence comes from Salaquimonas sp., assembly GCA_024639745.1. GTDB lineage: Bacteria > Pseudomonadota > Alphaproteobacteria > Rhizobiales > Rhizobiaceae > Salaquimonas. Next base: position 6,750 of record JAHEHW010000005.1, read on the forward strand.
GGAGGGTAAGACCGTCATAGCGATCGCGCATCGCCTCTCGACGATTGCGGCGCTGGACCGCCTGGTCATTCTTGACAAGGGCCGGATAGTGGAAGAGGGAACGCATCGCGAACTGGTCACCCGTGGCGGGCTTTATGCCCATCTCTGGGAGAAGCAGTCGGGTGGTTTTCTCGCGGATATGCCTTCCAAATGACACTTTATGAATTGGCTGCGGTCGGCGCAGCGAGTTGCTGGGCGTTATCCAGCTTGATTTCACGCGAGGCCTCCCAGCATCTGGGCGCAATCGCGTTCAACCGGACCCGCATGGCCATTGTCCTCGTTATGCTTGGCGGCTGGACCGCGATCTCAGGCGGAATGAGTTCGATCGAAGACTGGCATTGGACACCGGTCCTGCTCTCCGGCTTTATCGGTATTTTCATGGGCGACACGGCGCTGTTCCTGACACTGAACCGCCTGGGCCCGCGCCGGACATCCATCCTGTTTTCCCTGAATGCACCGGTTTCCGCCTTTCTCGGTTGGCTCGCCCTTGATGAGGTGCTGACCGGTAAGGAAACGATAGGTATTCTGGTGGTGTTTGCCGGTGTCATCATTGCCATCGCCTTCGGGAAGCGCCGTTCGCAATTGCACCAATGGGAAGAGGTGAGGGGTGGCCTGGCGGCTGGCGTGCTTCTCGGGTTGATCGCGGCCTTGTGTCAGGCAACCGGCTCACTGATCGCGCGTCCGGTAATGGCGAGCGGGGCAGACCCAGTTGCCGTCTCGGCGGTTCGGGTTGCTGTGGCCGTCTTGTTTCTCAGTCTCTTGATGGCGGCTCCCTTTGAACGGTTTCACCAGCAGAATGAAATGACGCGTCGCGTGTTTGCGATCTGCGCCATAACCGGTTTCCTCGGCATGGCCGCAGGCATGACGTTGATCCTTTACGCGCTTTCCGGTGGAGAGGTCGGGATCGTCACCACGTTATCGGCGACCTCACCGGCACTGATGCTGCCGCTCATTTGGCTGAAGACCGGCGAGCGTCCAGCAGGTCCGGCATGGCTGGGCGCGGCGCTTGCGGTGATCGGCTCTGGCCTGATCTTCGGTGTATTCGGCTAGGAGCGGTCCGCTCAAGCCCTGTTTCAAGGGAAACATGAATTGAATTGCCTCCGGACCCGGCATGGTTCAAACGGCGCGCGCTCAGTCGTGAGGATCGGCAGGAACTGCCGTTGGAGAACTGTTGCAGGCCGATCCCGAGACGGGCGGCCTATGAGAAACAGAAACGAATAGGGGCGCGGAAACCGCAAGGCCGGGAGACAGGTCGAGGAGGTCTGACGGAGTTCCGCTATAAACTCAAATGATCAAGAATGGACTTTTTATTGCGGCGCCGCGGGCGCTGACGATCTTTTTCGGCCTTATCCTCTTTGCCGTTGCGGTTACCGCGCAGCCGGGTCAGGCGGAGGCAAACATGTTCCGGCTTTCTGTCATAAAGAAAGTCGAAGGCCTCCACGAACGTAAAAATCGCAAGACGATCCAGGCGATGGTCGGTATCAATCCGGCAACAACACCATGGTGCGGAGCGGCCGCAGCCTATGCGGTCAAAAAGACTGGCGGAACACCTCCCTCCGGATATAACCGCGCTATCAGCTGGACTAAATTCGGCAGCAAGGTATCCCTCAAATCAGCCCGCGCCGGTGATGTCGTCGTATTGAAATTCGCACGTGGTCATCATGTCGGAATTTTCAGCAAGGATGCCGGCAATGGCCGAATCGAAGTCTGTGGCGGCAATATGTCGAACCAATTCAAATGTTTAGACTATCGCAAATCGAATGTTATAGCGGTGCGCCGCTAGGCAACCGTCCGATAACAATGTGCGCGCCGGTAGTCGATTATTGCAAAGCCGGCGCGCTACCCGCCTGATTCCAGTTGTTCTCTCAAGTCTTCCAGTTCGAGCCACTGCTCTTCCTTTTCAGCAAGCATGGCGTCGCGTTTTTCCAGCGCAGCTGTGAACTTGTTGAACTTTTCGGGTGAGGCCGAATAAAGGTCGGGATCGGAAAGGGCAGCTTTGAGTTTCCTGATTTCCGATTCCAGCGTCTCAATCTCACCCGGAAGGCTTTCCAATGCATGCTTTTCCTTGAAGGATAGCTTGCGTTTTTGCCCGGTTTTTGCGTCTGTCTCGCTGGAGCTTCGGGCGGCGGTGTCTTCCCGCTTTGCCTTTGCGGTACCGGTGCCGGGTCCGTCTTTTGCCCGAGACTTAACGCCCGATCCCTTCTGGGCCACCATATCCGAATAACCGCCGGCATAGCGATGCCAGATCCCATCGCCGTCGGATGCGATTACCGATGTGCAAATTCGATCCAGGAAGTCGCGGTCATGGCTGACCAGCAGGACCGTCCCGTCGAAATCGGCAAGAAATTCCTGCAACAAGTCGAGTGTTTCAAGATCAAGATCGTTTGTCGGTTCGTCGAGGATCAGGAAATTGCATGGTGTTCGCAGTCCCCGCGCCAGCATCAGTCTGCCGCGCTCTCCGCCGGACAGGGCGCTGACTGGCGTTCTGGCCTGCTCAGGCAGGAACAGGAAATCTTTCATGTAGCTCATAACGTGCTTGGTTTTATCGCCCATGACGACCGTATCGCCGGCTCCGTCGGTCAATGCGTCTTTCAGCGCCCAATCCGCCTTTAGCATGTCACGCTTCTGGTCGATGACAAGCGTTTCCAGATTGATGCCCAGACGGATATTCCCGGAATCATGGGAAATTTTGCCGGTGATGAGACCGACCAGTGTAGTCTTGCCTGCGCCATTCGGCCCGACTATGCCAATCCGTTCGCCACGCATTATTATGGTGGAAAAATCTGAGACAACTTTCCTGCCTTCGTAACTCTTGGAAACGTTCTTCAATTCGGCGACCAGTTTGCCAGAAGCGCTTCCTTCCGCCGTGCTTAATTCGACAATGCCAGGGGTCTTTCCGCGGGTTGCCAGCTTCTGCCTGAGATCTCCGAGCTCCTTGAGTCGGCGAATATTGCGCTTGCGCCTTCCCGAAACCCCATGCGTCACCCAGTGCTCTTCCCGGACTATCTTGCGCTCCAGCTTGTGCGCTTCGGTCTCTTCTTCTTCAAGTGCGGTGTCACGCCATGACTCGAAGGCTTCAAAACCCTTGTCGAGATGGCGGGCGACGCCCCGGTCCATCCACACCGTTTCGCGTGTCAGGCCGGAGAGAAAACGGCGATCATGGCTGATGATCACCAGTGCCGACTTCATTTGTCGCAATTCCGCTTCTAGCCATTCAATCGCCGGAAGGTCGAGATGGTTGGTCGGTTCGTCGAGCAGCAGTATGTCGGGTTGCGGGGCCAGGGCCCGAGCAAGTGCGGCGCGCCGGATTTCTCCGCCCGAGAGTTTCTTGGGATCGGCTTGAGCATCGACGTCGAGCGCTTCCAGAAGATAAGCGCCCCTGTAGGGATCGTCGCCAGGAGCGAGTCCGGCATCGATAAAGGCGCCAATCGTTTCAAAGGCTGAAAGATCCGGTTCCTGCTCGAGGTATCGCAAAGTTGCACCCGGTTGAAGGAACCGCTCGCCGGAATCCGCTTCGACCCTGCCGGCAGCAATCTTGAGAAGCGTAGATTTTCCAGAGCCGTTGCGCCCGACTAGCGCGATACGCGCGCCGGGTTCGACCTGCAGGTCGGCATCCGTCAAAAGAGGCTTTCCGCCAAATGTCAGCGCGATGTTTTTCAAAAACAGTACTGGCGGGGTCATTGGGAGTTCGTGTCAATTCAATTCAGGATCGGAAGAATTTGATGGGACAATTGGCGCAAAGCAAATATGTCTCGTATGCTCCAGCTGTGCGCTGAAGATGCACGGATTTCAAGGGCTGTCGGCATTATTCCGGCGACAAACTGGTTTAGGTTATCAACATGGCGCGACAATCTGCCCATGCGACCACCTAAACGCTGGACAAATGGCGGCCAAGAGGAATAAACAGGCGCCCAAACGCCGGAGTCCGCGCCGACATGAAGTTGTAGGTGCGTCTTGGCTTGAAATCGTTGACCAAGGTGCTGCCGGGAGAGAATGACCGGTTAGCAAAAGTTGAAAGGACGGGGAACCGTGAGCGCAACGAAAACCGAACAGGAACCTAACCGCAGGGATTTTCTGTATCTAGCCACGGGCGCAATGGGCGCCGTAGGTGCGGCCGCTGTCGCGTGGCCGTTCGTTGATCAAATGAACCCGAGCGCATCGACCCGCGCGCTGGCCTCGATCGAAGTCGATGTCTCCGCCCTCGAGCAGGGGCAGGCGATCACGGTTCAGTGGCGCGGGAAGCCTGTATTTATCCGCAATCGCACAGAACAGGAAGTCGAAGACGCGAGAGCGGTCGAGCTTTCCGATCTCAAGGACCCGATCGCGCGTAATGAAAATATCGATAGCACGGCAGATGCCAGCGACCTTAATCGGTCAGCCGGCGAAGGAAAAGAGAATTGGATCGTAATGATCGGCTCATGTACCCATCTTGGCTGCGTGCCGGTCGGGTTGGCCGGTGATTTCGGCGGCTGGTTCTGTCCTTGCCACGGTTCTCACTACGATACTGCGGGTCGTATTCGTAGAGGGCCGGCGCCAGCCAATCTCTTCATCCCCGTGTTTGAATTTACCTCCGATACCTCGATCCGGATCGGCTGACGGCAAATAGGAGTTTCTACATGAGTGCTGGACATTCTTCGTACGAGCCGAAATCCGGCGTTGGAAAATGGCTGGATGAGCGCTTGCCCCTCCCGCGTTTGATGTATGATAGTTTCGTCGCCTATCCCGTGCCTCGCAACTTGAACAGCTGGTACACATTCGGCGGCATCTTGGCGATCATGCTCGTGGTACAAATACTAACCGGTGTTGTTCTGGCGATGCATTACATTGCGTCGACCGCGAGCGCGTTTGAATCGGTCGAAAAAATTATGCGGGACGTCAATTATGGCTGGTTGATGCGCCGACTTCATGCAAATGGCGCTTCTATGTTCTTTGTTGCGGTTTACATCCATATGTTCCGCGGGATGTATTACGGCTCATATAAAGCGCCGCGGGAAGTGCTGTGGATGCTTGGCGTCATCATCTTCCTGTTAATGATGGCCACTGCCTTCATGGGATACGTGCTGCCTTGGGGACAGATGAGCTTCTGGGGAGCTACCGTTATTACCGGTTTCTTCTCGGCGATCCCGCTGATCGGTGAATCGATCCAGCTATGGCTGCTAGGTGGCTTCGCGGTGGATAATGCGACACTCAATCGCTTTTTCTCACTGCACTATCTCCTGCCGTTCATGATCGCGGGTGTCGTTATTCTTCACGTTTGGGCCTTGCACGTCACTGGTCAGACCAATCCGACCGGCGTCGAAGTCAAGAACATGCGTAAGGAGACGGTGCCGTTCACGCCATATGCAACCATCAAGGACGCGTTCGCGCTGGTTTGCTTCTTTTTGCTTTACGGCTGGTTCGTCTTTTATCTTCCCGACTATCTGGGACACGCGGATAACTACATCCAAGCTGATCCGTTGAAGACGCCTGCGCACATCGTTCCCGAATGGTACTTCTTGCCATTCTATGCGATCCTTCGGGCAGTCACGTTCGACATCGGGATTCCGTTCACGAACATTGTACTGATCGACTCCAAGTTGGGGGGGGTGATCGCGATGTTCGGCTCTATCGCAATCCTGTTTTTCCTTCCGTGGCTTGACCGCTCGAGTGTTCGCTCGGGCAATTATCGGCCACTGTTCAAGCAGTTCTTTTGGATTTTCGCGTTCACTTGCGTCATGCTTGGTTGGCTCGGTTCGCGTCCTGCCGAGGGCATCTACACAACGCTGTCTCAGATCTTTACGTTCTACTACTTCGCGCATTTCTTGATCATCCTTCCGTGGCTTAGCTATTTCGAGAAACCAAAGCCCCTGCCGGCCAGTATCGCCGATGCTGTGCTTGCGAAGCAGGATGAGGGAGCGACCAGTCTTAAACCGGCGGAGTAAGGCTGATCCATTAGGAAAACGGGATCCACGAAAAGGGACAAGTGGCCATGAATTTGAAAAGTATTCTATCAGGAATAGCAGGGCTGTCGCTCGCATGCTCCCTTGCCGTAGCAACGGGTGCCGGGTCTGCTGAGGCAGCCAGCGGCTATCCCTTGAAAAAACCCAGAGAGGTGGATTGGAGCTTCGCGGGTCCATTTGGTACCTGGGACAAAGCGCAACTTCAGCGTGGCTTCAAAGTTTATCGTGAGATTTGTGCGGCTTGCCATTCGATGGATTTGGTGGCTTTTCGGACTCTCGATGATCTCGGGTATTCGGATGAGCAGGTTCAGGCAATAGCATCTGAATATGATGTTACCGACGGCCCAAACGAAGAGGGCGAAATGTTCACCCGGCCGGGGCGTCCAACGGATTATTTCCCGTCGCCCTACGAGAACGATAAGGCGGCTGCATACGCAAACAATGGCGCGGTTCCCCCGGATTTCTCGCTGATTGCCAAAGCGCGGGCACCCGAGCGCGGCTTCCCGACCTTCATTTTCGACGTCTTGACGCTTTATGCCGAGAATGGACCTGACTACATCTATTCCTTGCTGACCGGCTACGGGGAGGAACCACCCGAGAGCATCGAGATTTCCGATGGTACCTACTACAACCCCTATTTCATTGCGGGGCCCGCTCTTGCAATGGCACAGCCACTCTACGAAGGTATGGTAACCTACGACGATGGCTCGCCAGAAACTGTAGACCAGTATTCAAAAGACGTTTCCGCGTTTCTGATGTGGGCTGCCGAGCCGATGCTCGTCGAGCGAAAGCAGATGGGCTTTAACGTCATGCTCTTCCTTCTGATCTTTGCGTCGCTTCTTTATTTCACAAAGAAGAAGGTCTGGTCCGGGCTCAAGGATTGACCGTCTTCACAATGTTCGTGGTTTTGAAAGGGCCTTGCGACGCAGGGCCCTTTTGCTATTCATAACCCCGGGTCTGGATGTACCGGGCAAACCGGTATGAACCCATTCTCGTTTTCTGGCAGGGTGAGCAGCAATCCATGGATCAGACTTTGCGTGAAACGCTTGAGAGCGCCATCCGGACCATTTCCGACTATCCCAGACCCGGTATCCAGTTTCGCGATATCACGACGCTGCTCGGAGATCCGCGGGCATTTCGTCGGGCAGTCGACGAGCTTGTTCATCCTTACAGCGGCAGCGGTATTCGCAAAATCGCCGGGATTGAAGCAAGGGGCTTTATTCTCGGCGGCGCAATGGCGCATCAATTGTCCTGCGGTTTCGTGCCAATAAGAAAGAAGGGAAAGCTGCCCTATGAAACGGTCTCGATCGCCTATTCTCTCGAATATGGCGTCGATGAGATGGAAATGCATCGCGATGCTGTCTCGGTCGGCGAGAAAGTGATCCTGGTCGATGATCTTATTGCGACCGGAGGCACTGCGGAGGGCGCGGTAAAACTGTTGCAGCAATTGGGGGCGGACGTGGTTGCCACGTGTTTCGTCATTGATCTGCCGGACCTTGGCGGCCGGAAAAAGATCGAGCAGCTCAATGTGCCGGTCAGAACGCTTATCGCCTATGAGGGCGACTGAAGAAACCGACGTCGCCTGTCGGATTGTTTGATTGATATCAATGCATATCCGGTGATTTCCGGGGCACGAATATGCTTGTTCTATTTACCGGAGTTATCCAGATGTTTAAACAAAATGTCGGCGGTGCCGACCGTGTACTGAGGGTTTTGGTGGGCCTAGTTCTGCTGGCTCTGTTTTTCTTCTATCCGGATGCCTCGTGGCGCTATTGGGCGCTGATCGGGATCATCCCGCTGCTGACCGGCCTTTTCGGCACCTGCGCGCTTTATTCGTTGGTCGGTATGAATACCAGAAAAAGCTGAACCGGCACAGGCTTCGCGTTCATCAATTTTCGAGTTGAGTATCCGTGCCTTCCAGTCCGAAGGTCATGGATGCCCAGTAGCTGGTCCATTCGGGCAAATCGGTGTCCGGATCCTCGTCGCCCTCGAGCAGTTTTACCGCGTTAATCATAAACTTGCCCCCGCCGGTGAGCGGAACTGCGATCCGGCCCTCGGCGTCAGTTCGCATAGTCTTCCGTTCAACCTCGGTACCATCATTGTGGAAAATATTGACGTGCTTGTTCGCCATTGGCTCGCCTTGCCAGTAAAGCCGTAGGGAAAGCTGGTCCGCCGCTGAAAGCGCATAGGGGTTTTCTTCGGCCACCCATTCGAATTTCATGCCGGTCAGTTGGTCTCTGCCATCATCTGGTTCTCCAACCTGGATCAGGGCTTTCGCACAGCGAGCATAGCGTTCCTGGAAACGATCGGGCGACAGACCACGTTCTAGATGGCGCTCATAGGCCCCATCCAATCCTTCATATTCAAGGTAATAGCGGATTTTTTCGTTATCCTTGAAGGTGATGTGATCGAAAGTGCTCTGGTAAGATGCAGAATAGAGGCCTGGCTCGGCTGGTGTCATGTTGAGCGCAGGGCGATCACCAATCCTGGCCTTAACCGGCTGGCTGCCGCCTGGGCCGGTCAGCGTGAATTTTTCGAAACGGTCGGGAATGTATCCGAAATTCACCCCCTTGAAATCCTGACCGTTTTTCAGGTCCCCCTGAATTGCTTCTCCGCGCGAGACGGTGAATTGGACCGGTTCGATCCAGTATTCATGAGCGATCGAAGGCGTCACAAGACTCGCAAAAAAAACAAATGCCAGAGTGGTTCTTTTCATTTTCAGTCTTCCGTTTGCGGAGCGTCAATGAAAGCAAGGTAACGCTGCAATCAGACACTGCCAGTCATGTTCTTACTGCGATTGTCGATAATATGACCAACGAAAAAAGGCGCCTCTGAGTTTCGCCGCAACGTTCTCAATCCTGACAATTATTTTGAAATCGACTTTCATGTGGTTCCAAATGCAGTTTTGCATTCATCTTCCTATTTTCCGACTCTCGATTAGTCTGTCGTCGCTGCAGCGCGGCTTGAGGCTGAAGTATTTCTCGCCTTATCAAACACTTTTTCAAGACGCAGGAAGAAGGTGTCAATTTGATTTCGTATTTCTACGATTGTCTGCGTATAAAACAGTGTTATATCCTGCCGCACGATGATTGCATTCCCCACACAATTTCGCATTCTCCGGTTCATGGTCGCTGCAGCGGTTTTGTTGCTAACACACTTCGTTGCTGCGGCCGCGCACGAGATTAGGCCGGCGATTGCCGATTTTTCAGTCCCGGAACCTGGGCGCTACGAGATCGAGGTTCAGGTCAATGCTGAAGCGCTGATTGCGGGAATAGGGCCTGAACACGAAAACACGGAAGATGCCCCGCAGGCCGACGAATACAATTCGTTGCGGGAACTGGCCTCCGGGGCGCTGGAAGAGCGGTTCGAAGTGTATTCGCAGAATTTTCTGGATGAGGTTCGCCTTTATTTTGACGGTGAGCGGAACCGGCCCGATCGAGTATCGATCGAGGTGCCGCCGGTTGGCGATGCCGAGCTTGCACGCGATTCCATTATCACGCTTTCAGGGAATCTGCCCTCCGGTGCCCAAACCTTCCGCTGGGAATGGGGTGAAAAGCTCGGGCCCAGCGTAATCAGGATGAGTACGGCGAGCGGCGGTAATCTCGGTGAAGACGAAGGTTATGCCGCTTACCTCAGCGCGGGGGAGACAAGCGAAGAAATCAATATCGAAGCGCCCCGGGCAAAAACATTCTTTGAGGTTGTCTGGGATTATCTGGTCATCGGCTTCACCCATATTGTGCCGAAGGGGCTCGATCACATTCTCTTTGTCGTCGGCCTGTTCTTGCTGAGCACGAAGCTTTCGACGCTGTTATGGCAAATCAGTGCGTTTACGCTCGCTCACACGATTACGCTTGCGCTTGGCGTTCTCGGTTTCGTTCAGGTCTCTCCGTCGATCGTCGAGCCGCTGATTGCGCTATCAATCGTCTATGTCGCAGTCGAGAATATCCTCACGGATCATCTGCAGAAATGGCGGCCCCTCGTCGTTTTTGGATTCGGGCTACTACACGGACTCGGATTTGCCGGTGTTCTAGAGGAGATCGGCTTGTCGGCCAGTTATTTCGTGACGGCTTTGATCTCCTTTAACCTGGGCGTCGAATTCGGTCAGCTGACCGTGATAGCTGCCTGCATGCTCGCAGTCGGTCTCTGGTTCGGCGATAAATCCTGGTACCGGCGGATGATTACGATCCCCGCATCGCTGATCATAGCGTTTATCGCAAGCTGGTGGTTTTACGAACGGGTATTTCTGGTTTGACCGAGGGCTGAAGTTTTCGCTTTCCGACCATTTTGAAATGACGCATTCTCCGGCATGATTGCCGAAGGGAGAGCGGACATGAAAATCGGGTTTGTCGGTCTTGGAAATGTCGGTGGCAAGCTGGCTGGAAACCTCATCCGGAATGGGCATGATGTCACCGTTCTTGATCTCGACAAGGCACTGGTTACAGGTTTCGCGGAGCAGGGCGCAAGCGTGGCAGAGACACCCGGCGAGCTTGTCGATGCCTGCGATACCGTCATCACCTGTTTGCCGAGTCCTGCCGCATGCAGCGCGGTTGTCGAGGGTGCGAACGGACTTCTGACGTGTCTCGGCCCGGGCAAGATCTGGATGGAGATGTCGACCACGGACGCATCCGAGATGCAACGTCTTGCACAGCTTGTCGAGGCAACGGGGGCTAGTGCCTTGGAGTGCCCGGTTTCCGGTGGTTGCCACCGTGCGGCTACCGGCAATATCTCGATCTTTGTGGGCGGAGAAAGAGACATTTTCGAATACGTCATGCCCGTGCTTCAGACACTGGGGCGGCGGATCCTGCACACCGGACCGATCGGCAGCGCCTCTCAGCTCAAGGTGATGACCAACTATCTGGCGACGGCGAATCTGTTGAGCATGTGCGAAGCCATGGTCACGATGAAGGCGGCGGGTTTCGATCTTGCGACCGTTTATGAGGCGATGACAATTTCATCCGGCACTTCCTTCGTCGCCGAGACGGAAGGTCAGGTGATCCTGAATGGTAGCCGGGATATTTCCTTCACCATGGATCTCGTCAAAAAAGACATCGGCTTGTTCCAGAAGCTTGCGGACGAGTTCGGTGTGCCGCTGGAAATCAGCCCGCTGATGGTTGATATCTTCAATGACGGGATCGACCGCTTCGGTGAGCGGGAATTATCGCCCAATATAATCAGGCGGCTGGAAGAGGCGACTGGTCTTGAAATTCTGGCGCCCGGCTTCCCGCCTGTAATGAGCGACGACGAACCACCGGCGAAGGGTGGCGAAGTCTTGCCGCGACGGGCAAATGCCATTTAGGTAATCTTTGGAAAACGCGTAATTACAGGGCGGCGTACTGCCAGGTCGCAATCGCGGGGACGGGTGATGGGAACAATTACCGAGTCTTTCGGTCAACTCGATTTTTTCGCCGCGGGGCTATTTCTGTTTTTCTGGCTTTGCTTCGAATATATCATTGACCACTCGGTATGGCGTCACAAGAGCCTGACCGGACTCATCGCCCATCAGCGGCGCGAGTGGATGCTGGAGGTCGCGGGGCGCGACGTCCGGATCGCGGATATGGCCATTCTGACCGGCCAGATGAATGGCGCGACCTTCTTTTCATCTGCTGCAATCCTGGCGACGGGCGGCTGTTTTGCTCTACTGGGGGTCACCGACGAGGTGATTCAGGTTTTCCGAGACCTTGAACTTTCCCAGCAAATCCAGCGTTCGGCCTGGGAAATGAAGACCCTTGGGCTGACCTTCATCTTCGTCTACAGCTTCTTCAAATTCGCTTGGTCCTACCGTCTGTTCAATTACTGCGCGGTCATGGTGGGCGCCATTCGCCGGGCGAGTGAAGAAAATGCTGCGACGTGCCGGGAGCAGGCGATCCGTGCAGCGGAGATGAATATCCTTGCCGCGCGGCATTTCACAGCAGGGGTGCGAGCGATCTTCTTCGCCTTCGCCTATCTTGGCTGGCTGATCGGGCCGAAGGTGCTGATTGCCTCTACGCTCTGCGTGATCGTGGTCCTGATCCGCCGGCAGTTCTTTTCCAAGTCACGCGATATTTTAATTTAGAAAGAAAGAAGGGGATGGCGATCAGCGAGTTTCTGGCCCTAGCGCGATCAAGAGACATTCTCGAAGATGCCACCTTCCAGCTGCTGGAGCGTTTGCCCGCGGATTTGAAATAAGCCGGCGAGGCGTCGTATTCAAAGCTGAAGGTCAGTCTCGACTCGCCCAAGGCGTCGGAAGACGAGGCGGCGGCAGAGCCATCCGAGGCGCCCAGGTTCTTGCGTGGGTTCCACGATATCCTGATTACCGTTGGTATCGTGGTCCTACTGCTCGGGCTCGGTACATTAGTGAATTTTCTTGGCGTGCTTCCGCCATCATCGTACCGGCAGAATGGTTTGTTCGCCGGCAAAGGCTGGCGCTCCCGGGGTTTACGCTCACCATTATGTTGGCTGTGATCGTCGAACTATTCGCGCCGCAGATAAACGATCCCGACTCGATCATGGAGCTTGCGACCCGGTTCGGCTGGCAATTCGCCCGTTCGGTTTGTTTTATTGGCGCTACCGCGTGCGGGTAGCCCTTGCGCTTATGCTGGTTTTACTTTTCGCTTTTGGCTATTTCGTGGTCATCGACCTAATGGGCGCGGGGGCGGATACTTTCGGTGCCTCGTGCGAACAGAATACGCGGCTATACGGCGCTCTGGGACTGGTTTTCGCGGTCGCGTTGTTTTCGCTTGCGATGCAATTCGATCTCGCCGACCGGTTCCGTGTCACGAGACGATCGGATGTCGCGTTCTGGCTTCACCTGGCGGCAGCCCCGGCCCAGCTTTATGCCATCTTCGCTGCCCTGCTTGGCAGTGAGGGGTTCGTTTTTTCCGGCGACA
>JAHEHW010000119.1 GCA_024639745.1 Salaquimonas sp.
GTGGCAACCAGCGTCTTGCCCTCGCCGGTTTTCATTTCTGCAATATTGCCATCGTGAAGGATGATAGCGCCCATCAATTGCACGTCGAATGGACGCATGCCGAGGGCGCGCTTGGATGCTTCCCGAACAACCGCAAATGCCGGTACGAGAAGGTCTTGAAGATCTGTGCCCTCTTCGAGTTGTCTACGGAATCCGTCGGTCTTCGCCTTCAGCGCTTCATCGGAGAGGGCTTCCATTTCCGGTTCGAGAGCGCTGATGGCCTCGACTGTCGGCACAAGTTTCTTGATTTCGCGTTCATTGGCCGAGCCGAGAAATTTTTTGGCAATTCCGGAAAAAATACCCATTTTTGGGATTCCTTGCGTATCGGTTATGTCCTGTGCCTCTTGCGTTACTATAGGCAGCGCGGCGGAGGTGGAGAACCTGGGCGCGGACTGCCGGCGAGGCTAGAAAATCGGAACCAGTCGGTAGACGCTGGTCAATCGGACAGATAAGAGGGGGCCAATGCTATGTCAACGGCGTCATAATCGTCATTCCCAAATAGCGAGAGGGCAGATACAGCAGCAACTATAGGTAAGTCGGCTGCTTGGAAAGCTTTTGTCTGGGATCCACACATTCAAGTCTCATGAAAGGAAGAAAATGTCCAAATTGAAGACTGCACTCAAACCGGCGGTCGCAGCAGGTTTGATCTGCGTTTCGGCAACGCTGGCTCTGGCCGAGCAAAATGTCATTGCGAAGGTCGGAGACATGGAAATCACCGAACAGGAACTGGCATTCGCCGCAGCGGATCTTCAGCAGGAATTCGCGCAGGTTCCGGCAGACAAGCGGCGGGGCGCCGTTCTGTCGGCTCTCATCGACATCAAGCTGCTTGCTGCGAAGGCGATTGCTGATGGCGTGGAGGATAACGACACATTCAAATCACAGATGGAGTTTTTGCGCTCGCGCGCACTCCACAATCTCTATTTCCAGCAAAACATAGCTGAATCCGTCAGCGATGATGAAATTCGCGAACGCTACGAAACCGAGGTGGCCGCGATGGAGCCACAAACGGAAATTAAGGCGCGCCATATTTTGGTAGAGACCGAGGAGGCCGCCAAGGAAATCATCTCCGAACTTGAAGGCGGGGCGGATTTTACCGAGCTCGCGAAGGAGAAATCGACCGGTCCATCGGGCCCCAATGGCGGCGATCTGGGATTCTTTGCCAAGGGTCAGATGGTACCTGAATTCGAACAGGCAGCTTTTGCATTGGACGATGGCGCTTATACCAAAGAGCCCGTGAAGACCCAGTTCGGCTGGCACGTGATCCTTAAGGCAGAGGAGCGTGAAAAGGCGGCCCCGGAACTGGATCAGGTTTCGGATCAAATCCGGCAAGTCTTGCTGCGGCAGAAATATTTCAATGCCGTCGAGGGTGCCCGGGAAGATATCGATATCGAGATCATGGATGAGGAATTGAAAGGGCAGATCGACGCTGCTCGTCAAAACCTTCCGAAATCAGAATAATGCGACCGGGGAGCGTTATTGCCCATGAGCCTGAAAGTTTCCCCGCTTGCGCCTCACTCCTACCCTGATATGCCACCGATTGCCGGTGTCAGTCTTGGAGCCATCGAGGCCGGCATTAAATACAAAGGCAGGAAGGACCTGGCGGTTATCCGATTTTCGGAGCCCGCTATCGTCGCCGGTGTTTTCACCCGCTCAAAATGTCCTTCAGCCCCCATCGATTGGTGCCGCAAACACTTGCAGCGAGGCAAAGCTTCAGCTGTGGTTATCAATTCCGGCAATGCAAATGCGTTTACTGGCAAAAAGGGTGCCGAGGCTGTCGCAATTTCCGCCGATGCAGCGGCTCACGTTTTCAACTGCGCGCCTGAAAGTGTCTTCCTGGCCTCCACCGGTGTAATCGGAGAGCCCCTCAATGCTGAGGGCTTCCGTGAGCATTTGGCCCGGCTTAATCCGATGCTTTCAGAGGACGGGTGGGCGAATGCGGCCCGTGCTATCATGACGACCGATACCTATCCGAAGATGGCGACGCAAAGTTTCCAGATCGCCGGTAAACGGTTTTCCGTCAACGGAATCGCTAAGGGATCGGGTATGATCCAGCCGGATCTCGGAACAATGCTCGCCTTCGTGGTGACGGATTTTCCAGCCGATCATTCCCAATTGCAAACTTGCCTGAACGAAGCGGTAGAGCCGAGTTTCAATTCGATCACGGTTGATAGCGATACGTCGACCAGCGATACCGTGCTCTTGTTCTCTGCCCCGGAACCAGCCTCATCGGTCGGTTCGCTTCCTGACAACGCGCTGGATATGTTCCGCACGGCATTGTCGGAAGTGATGCTTGAACTTGCGATGCTTACCGTGCGAGATGGAGAGGGCGCTAGCAAGCTTATTGAAGTGACCGTTTCGGGTGCCGAGGATGATCAATCTGCGAAGCGTATAGCATTCTCTATCGCCAATTCGCCATTGATCAAGACTGCCATCGCTGGTGAGGACGCCAATTGGGGGCGTGTGGTGATGGCCGTTGGCAAGGCCGGTGAACCGGCCGACCGCGATCGGTTGAATATTTATTTTGGCGATGTCCGGGTTGCTTTTGCGGGCGAACGTGATCCCGGTTACAGCGAGGCGGCTGCCTCTGCGGTCGTGAAACGGCAGGAAGTGCCAATTCGGGTCGAGTTGGGGCTTGGCGATGGTCACGCAAAGGTATGGACGTGCGATTTGACGCACGATTATATTGCAATCAATGCGGATTACAGAAGTTGAGCGTGTCGTTTGAGCCCAAATCTCGCCCATGTACGGCGCCTGGAAGCGGTTAGTTTCCGTTCGTTTCCGGCAACAAAGACCCATTACGATGGTACTTGGGCTATCCGCATGACTGCAGGCCATCCGGCCAAACGGCTCAATTCGGTCAATCCGCTGGATCCGGCCGACAATGCCGATATCGAACATCGGATCGAATTGGCCGGGCGCCGTTTTTCAGCTTTCGGGCGTCCACTTTTCTTCAGGCTGACGCCTCTGGCTCCCACAACACTGGAAGATCGGTTCCGGGCCGCCCGTTGGTCTTCGTTTGATGAAAGCGTCGTGATGTCCTGCAATCTCGGGGATTTCGACCATAAGGGAGTGCAGTCTCAACTGCCGCTTCAGGATATGGGCCGTTGGGTCGATGCCTATATCGAAATGTCGGAAGAATCCGCCAGTCTCAAGCCCGGCCTCGTCGAAGTCCTCGACTCCACGGAGCCTGCAACAGGTCTTTTCCTTCACTCGGACGGGAACGGGAAATCCTTGAGTGCCGTGCGTTGCGTCGTCGATCGCGATGTTGCCGGCATTTTCGATCTCGTGACCGCTCCGGCCCATCGCGGTTGCGGGCATGGCGTCACTATTTTCGCATCAGCGCTTGAATGGGCGAAGCGCCAGGGTGCAAGTCATGCGTGGTTACAGGTGGTAGTCGATAATAATGCTGCCATGGGTCTCTATCGCCGGATGGGGTTCGAAAAAGTCTACAGGTATCGGTATTGGAAGCCCGATCAAGGACCCGATTGAGGCTATCTTGTTGACCTATAATGAAAGAGTGAGTGCATGAAACTGGTTCTCGTCAGCGCCTGTGCGATCGTAGATGCGGACAATCGGGTATTGATCTGCCAAAGGCCCGTCGGCAAAGCACTTGCCGGTCTGTGGGAATTTCCGGGTGGAAAGGTCGAAAACGGCGAGACACCCGAGGATTGCCTGATCCGGGAACTCGACGAGGAGTTGGGCATCACGACCTGGAAAAGCTGTCTGGCACCGCTCACTTTTGCTAGCCATTGCTATGATGACTTTCACTTGCTCATGCCGCTTTTCATTTGCCGCAAATGGGAAGGGATCCCATCAGCACGTGAATCCCAGCAGATGAAATGGGTTCCGGCAAACCAATTGCGCGACTATGAAATGCCACCGGCAGATGCACCGCTCATCCCTGCGTTAATCGATCTTTTATGAAATCCTGTCATTTTTTCTAAAAGTTGAATGACTTAAGGGATTGATGGGATGTTCGATAAAGCCTTCTTTCAGCAAAAGAAAATCGCTGATGCGATTTGCGACAAATCAGGTGGCGCCACTGTTAACGCTGCAATATTGTTCGGTGTCATAGCGCTTGCCGTTGCAGGGTTAGCGACCCCTTTCCTGCGCGATGCTGCTGAAACTTACGCGGAAAACCGCGCTCTCGGGATCGACCGCGCCGTTACCGGAAACGTCGAAAAAAGCAAGAGGTACATCATCCGCCGAAGTGTCATTGACCCAGAGGGAAGTGTCGTACGCCCCTAACTGCTCGAATTAAATCTTACTTTACGTGATTATTCTATGGATTGCGAAAAGGTAGATCGGTCATGTCTCGTGGATTGATCGAATTTCTTCGCAGCCGAGCCGGCACGGTGGCGATTGAGTATGTCATCATCGCTGCGGTGGTATCCGTTGGGATCATTGGTGGCGCGTCTGCAATCGGCGACAGTTCAGCCGTGCATATGCAGAATATCTTGAATTAAATGAAATGATCAGCGCAGGCATCTGATTTTTCCAAACTACTCAGAGAAAGTCGGACAGCCTGTTTTTCGCGCTTCCCGGGCGCTTTGGTTTTTGCTGGCTTTCATGGACTTTCCAGCCGCTGAGAAACCCGATTTCGATCGTAAGTCGCAGTTTACCATCCGGATCGGCGTGCTTTTCGCTATACGTTCTGCGGGCTTCATCGACGACTTTTCTTGACATCGGTCCAGTTCCATCCTGCGGAAGATAGGTGCAACCGGTGTTCCGTAAATCGCCGAAAAGCGTTTCCAGGCGAGTGTAACGGATGGTTCGGTTTTCCAGGTCGGCCACCGGAAGTTTGAAGCCGCAAGTCTGAAGCAAATTCCCCAGATCGCGAAGTTCAGGGAAGTGGGTCACTCTTGTCGAAACACCCGCGGCTGCGCGCGACTCGGCAATCAGAAAGGCGTCGCGGAGTTCTTCAAACGACCGACCGCAAAGGCAGGCGGCAAGGAATAAGCCGTCGGGCTTGAGGGCATGAAGTATCTGGATCAGCAGTTCAGGCAGTTTTTCGATCTGTCCTAATTCGAAAACGGAGACGATCAGGTCCTTGCTTTCGGGCTCCAGCGCCAGCACGCCATCCGTTCTCGCGATATGTGGTACGATTTCGAACTCAGTTGCACTGTCTTTCTCAGGTGTGGACAGCCAACTGGCGACATTTTCAGTCAACGGACCATCGAACAGGAGTGCACGATCGATGAAGTTGCGGTTGGTGGCAGCCAGCCTTTCGGCAAGCATCGTTGCGGCCTGTTTATGCAAAAAACCGGAATCTCCCAAGCCCCGTCGGAATGCGCGGGCTCTGCGAAACAATAATCTTTGAGGGTTCGTGGTGCTTGCCATCGGTGCGGAGATAACGTGTCTCAGAGCCATTGTCGATTGCCGGGCTTGTGACATGCTCTTTCTAATCGCTGAACACATTTTCAATTTCCCTTGACGCTGGTCTGGTTTGCGGTTGATTTATTCATGTGTGGGTAGACAAGCTGGAATCGATGGACCGATTGGCCCTTGAAAGCGCTGGCGGGCTTGGTGATTTCGCCGTTCCGCCTACCTGTCTGGCATGCGATGCCATCATGGAAGAGCGCGGCGGATGCTGCGCGACCTGTCGGCCGAAGCTGCATTTCACCGCTGCGCCGATCTGCGCGGTCAGCGGAGTGCCGTTCGCGTATGACCAGGGTCCCGATGCGGTTTCTCCGGACGTGATCGCGGGACCGCCCCCCCCAGGCGCTGTCGATCTGCCGTCGTGTACGATGATCATGCAAGACTGCTAGAGACATCGCTTAAGTATGGCAACCGGCTCGATCTGGCTCCATGGATGGCCAAGTGGATAGCGCACGCCGGACGGGCGTTGATGGAAGAAAAACCGGTTGTCGTCCCGGGTCTGCTGATTGATGACGTGATTACATCGGGAGCGACGGTCGAGGCTGCAACCAGAGCTTTGAAGAGAGCGGGAGCCGGACCGGTTGACATTCTAACATTTGCCAGGGCTGGCGCAGTCATAGGCTAGGCGGCCCAATTAATTTCCAGACATGCGATGTATTCAGATGCTGG
>JAHEHW010000120.1 GCA_024639745.1 Salaquimonas sp.
TAAAGCTCCCCGAGCCGCCGGCAAAGGCAACACCGATTGAACCAGTAAGCCCCGATACTCAGGCGCCTGCCGTCACCAAGACCGATTGGGTGGAACCCGTAGCGCCGGAAAGAGATGCTTTGTCATTGAAGGAAAGGCGGGCCGATATCGAACCGATGATCGATGAGCCGGTCTCCAGGTCCTCGGCTCCGCCAGCGCAAGATCGACCGACGCGTGGCGAGCCTGCCTTTGAAGATTTCGGCGGTTCGGATGCAGATCATGATGCTGGCTTCGAAGACGACTTCGCGAATGAACCGGTTCCGCGTTACCAGCGCAAAAACCCGATCTTGCGACGGATCTGGCCACTGCTCTTGATTTTCTCCGTTCTGTTGGTTGGATCTTGGATACTCTATGCGCTGTTCACCGATTGGCAGGCGAATGCCCCCGAACGCGCGCAGACGGAGCCATTGCCGCCGATCGGTGAGGCTGTTCAAACCGATGACGGCGCTATCCTCATCACGCTTCTTGAACCGACCGATCTGTCGGGCCTGATAACGGCGGGGAGAGGTTCTGCAGAACTGATCAATCAGCAGAACCGCTCCATGCTGCGCATTCAGTCAATCCGCCAGACATCTGCTTCGGATGCAAACGCCGACCCCATTCTGCTGGAATTGGAAATTGGGGTATTGCGTCAGATCATCGGCAAGGAAGTAACCGTGGAGTTTCTGGCCAAATCCGGCATGACCGGTCCGACCCAGTTCGCGGTTCAATGCGATATCGGCGGCGACAATATCTGCGGTCGGAAAAGGTTCCGGATTGGTCTTCAGCCCGAGCGGATCGTGTTTTCAATGCAAATACCGAGCGATCTGGATATGCAGCAACCGTCTCATCTGGCAATCAACACCGATGTTACCAACGAAGCCGATACCAGTGGCGAAGGCAATATCGTTGATGTCATTTATGTTCGTCTGCGGGTCGCTCAATCCGACCAGAACTGAAGCGCTGCGGAGGTACTAGGGGTTGGAGACGATTGCCTTGTCAACCTCGCCGATCTTTTCTTTGTCCTTGCCATCGTAATCGAGGGAATTGAGGAGAAGACGGATGACATTGATGCGCGCGCGGCGCTTGTCGTTTGAGCCTACGACCGTCCATGGTGCGTAAGCGGAATGGGTGCGTTCGAACATTGTGTCCCTCGCCTCGCCATACTCGTTCCATTTCTGCAATGCCTTTATGTCGATCGGCGAGAGTTTCCAGACCTTCATGGGATCATGCCTGCGGTCGTGAAAGCGTTTGAGTTGCATCTCTTGGCCGATGGTGAGCCAGAACTTGAAGAAATGAATTCCCTCGCGTTCAATCAGTCTTTCGAACTCCGGAACCTCTTCCAAAAACTTCTCGTGCTGCTTGGGTGTGCAGAATCCCATTACGGGCTCGACACCGGCCCGGTTGTACCAGGAGCGATCGAACAGAACCATTTCACCGCTTGTGGGGAAATGCGTGATGTAGCGCTGAAAATACCATTGGCCTTGTTCGGTATCGGATGGTTTGGGAAGTGCCACGGTTCTGACAATACGTGGGTTCAGGTTTTCGCGGATCGCATTGATCGTCCCGCCTTTGCCCGCAGCATCTCTCCCTTCAAAAAGGGCAAGCACCCTCTGACCGCTTTCCTGAAGCCAGTATTGTGCTTTGACGAGCTCTTCGTGAAGGTCCTCAAGCGCCTTCTTATAATGCTTCTTCTTGAGCTTCTTGTCGTATGGGTAATCTTCGCTGGACAATGTATTGTCCGCGACCCAGTCCGGCAGCAGGGGATCGTCGAGATCGAACTTGCGCTTCTGGCCATCGATCTCCAGTTCAACGACCGGAGCGTCCGGGATATTCATTGATTTCTCCGCACCTTCTTTCCAGTTGGACCCTTCGACTCTATAGGGTTCCACGAAACTGCGCATGAGTCTATTGCCTACCGGCATTTAACGTCTGCTCTGTATGGCCGGACGGAGGAAATATCCTGCGGACTATCAGGCGCCGCTGGCTGCCAGTTTGGCGGTCTCTTTGGATGACCGTTTGCGATCGGCTGCAGGCTGGTAGGTCAAGCGGCAGTGGTATTCACAATACTTGTCGCCGTCGCGCACCGAGTGGCCGCAGAACCCAAAATCGTCGGTTTGCGGATCACCGATCGGAAAACGGCAGGTCAGTTCGGTCAATTGCAGCAGGCTGATCATTTTTGGCTTTGGCTGCGGAATATCTGCCTTGGCCGATTCACTGGCAACTCCCGAAGTTTGTGTGGCGGTCCGGGAGTCGGATTTTGGCATCGCACGAGCAGCCTTTGGCTGGCTGGTATTGCTACGGGTAGAGCTCCGCCGCGTGCGACTTTGTGCCGGCTGGGAAGTCGATTTCGACCGGCCTGATAGACCGAGGCGATGAACTTTGCCGATCACCGCGTTCCGGGTAACCCCGCCAAGCTCGGCAGCAATCTGGCTTGCGCTCAGCCCGTCTGTCCAGAGCTTGCACAACAAATTGACCCGATCGTCAGTCCACGACATTTTGTTTCCTTCGTTTCAAGTGCGCACCATTCAATCCCACCGGGTCCTAACCCGGCAAGGATGACTGCGGCCAGTGACCACAGCCTGCGCATTCGGTTAAAAGATGAAGATGCCCTGCCCGCATCCGCTTGTTGGCTGGACATTAGCGGAGTGCGGGACTCGGTGACAAGGCGGAGGTTTCCAGGTTGAATCGATTTTTCAATTTATCCCCAGCTAGCGGAATTTGATTTCAGAAACCTGTGGAAACCCGAATCGCTATTCCGTTATTTTGCCGGGGTTGTGGATAACTATCGGAGATACTACCCTCGATGCTGCCTGCTGGGCTGATTGACGCGCTTTCTCACGAAGCGCCTGCACGATTGACAGGCACCCTGTAGACCGTGATATAGCGGAACGCTCGCCCTTTCGGCGGGCTTTTTATATTGGCGATACAGTCATCCCAACAAATCAAGAATCATCGGTCGATAGCGTCATGGACAGCAACAACCACCTTTTTCCTACCTATGCCCAGCCTGAGATCACTTTCCGGGAAGGAAAAGGAGTCTATCTCTATGACAAGGAAGGCACCGCCTACCTGGATTTCACCTCGGGAATAGCGGTCAATGCGCTCGGCCATGCTCACCCGCATCTAGTCGAAGCGTTGAAGACGCAGGCGGACCGCTTGTGGCATACGGCAAACTTGTTCCGGATCGAGGGTCAGGAACACCTGGCGGAAAGGCTCTGCGAAGCCACCTTCGCTGATCGGGTCTTCTTCACGAATTCCGGAACGGAAGCCCTCGAATGCGCTTTCAAAACGGCGCGCCGCTATCATTATATCAATGGCAATCCCGAACGGATCAACATTCTGAGTTTCGAAGGGGCATTTCACGGCCGCACGCTGGCGGCAATAGCCGCAGGCGGTCAGGCGAAATATCTGGAAGGTTATGGCCCAAAGACGCCTGGCTTCATTTCGCTGCCATTTGGCGACCATGACGCGTTGAAGGCGGCTATTGACTATCAGACCGCGGCAATCCTGATCGAGCCGATACAAGGTGAGGGCGGCGTTCGCTCCGTTCCGCATCAGTGTCTGCGCGGCTTGAGGGAGCTTTGTGACGAAAACGGGATTTTGCTGATCTACGATGAGGTTCAGACCGGTGTCGGCAGGACCGGCCGTTTCTTTGCGCATGAATGGGCCGGTGAAAATGGAGAAGCTGCTCCTGACATCATGGCAATCGCGAAGGGTATTGGCGGCGGCTTTCCCGTTGGCGCCTGTCTCGCGCGCGAGCATGTCGCCGAAGCGATGACGCCCGGTAGCCACGGTACCACGTTTGGTGGAAACCCTTTGGCGATGGCCGTTGGAAACGCGGTACTGGATGTCATTCTGGAAGAAGAATTTCTTCGCTCCGTGCAGACAAAAAGCCTTGTGCTCTCACAGATTCTCGCCGAACTGGTCGATACCTACCCGGATCTCCTGGAAGAGGTGCGCGGCAAGGGTTTCCTGATTGGCTTGAAGGCAAGAGTTCCGAACACGGACCTTGTTGCCGCGTTCCGTGATAAAGGTCTGCTGACGGTTGGCGCTGGCGATAATGTCGTGCGCCTATTGCCGCCGCTCATCGTATCCGAGGATGATATGCGCCAGGCACGCGATAAGATGGTCAGTGCCCTCGACGAGTATCGCACCAGAAACGAAGACAAGGGCTGACACCCAATCCAACGATCAGCGCGACAAGCTAGTTTAGGATCGATCAAATGACCGAATTACCCCGGCACTTTCTTGATCTATCGATATTGGACAGCGATACGCTGGCCGGCATCATCAAACACTCGACTGCCATGAAAGCGGCTCGAGCGGAGAAGGGCGTAACTGTCGACAAGCCGCTCGCCGGCAAGGTCTTGGCGATGATTTTCGAAAAGCCGTCCACTCGCACCCGCGTTTCTTTCGATGTCGGTATGCGCCAATTGGGTGGTGAAACGCTGTTCTTGTCGGGTAGCGAAATGCAGCTGGGCCGCTCGGAAACGATCGCTGATACAGCCAAGGTTCTTTCGCGTTATGTCGATATTATAATGATCCGCACGACTGAGCATGGGCGCCTTGTCGAAATGGCCGAGGCTGCAACCGTACCGGTGATCAACGCGCTGACCGACGACACGCATCCTTGCCAGATAATGGCGGATCTGATGACGTTCAAAGAGCACCGGGGCGATCTCGTGGGACGCAAATTCGCCTGGTCCGGAGATGGTAACAACGTGCTGCACTCGTGGATCGAGGCCTCGGCACGGTTCGGTTTCAGGATCCATGTAGCTGTTCCCGCTGGTTCAGAGCCGCAAGCCAGCTTCGTCGACTGGGCGAATGCCAATGGCGGCGAAGTGGTCATTACTGACGACGCCGTCGCAGCGGTGACCGATGCCGATGCGGTCATAACCGATTGCTGGGTATCGATGAATCAGGAGCATCGCGCTCGCGGCCACAACATATTCAGGCCTTATCAGGTCAATGGCGAGTTGATGAAGCATGCCAAACCGGATGCGCTTTTCATGCATTGCCTGCCCGCCCACCGAGGCGAAGAGGTAACCGATGAGGTTCTTGATGGTCCGCAATCGGTTGTTTTCGATGAGGCTGAAAATCGCCTCCATGTCCAGAAGGGTATTATCGCTTGGTGCATGGGTGTTGATTCCTGACGAAACTCCCGGACCCGACGAAATTGCCAAAGACCTGTTGGGCTTCCGTCTTGAATGATCGGCCATTGCACGCCATTTGCGCTGCGAGATGAAAAACAAAGTCGCGTACCGGAGTCATTTATAATGGCGAATCCCGGAAAAAAAGTACCTGAAGTCACGCTGGATGAGCTCAATGCAGCCGGCGACGATGTGGTTGTACCATTTCACGTGGCGCCGCTGGATGTCCGCGGGCGTGCGGTGCAGCTTGGTCCGATGCTCACAGCTATTCTCGAGCGTCACGCCTATCCCCATGAGGCCTCGCGCCTGCTGGGCGAGGCGATCGTCTTAACGGTGATCCTCGGTACGTCGCTCAAATTCGATGGGCGCTTCACGGTCCAGACCCAGACCGATGGTCCGGTTTCGCTCCTCGTTGTCGATTTCAAGACGCCCGATGCCGTCAGGGCTTATGCGAGCTTTGACAAAGACGCGCTCGCGGCAGTACGCGCGGAAAAGCGTACTTCACCTGAAGAAATACTGGGCAAGGGCGTCCTTGCAATGACCATCGATCAGGGCCCGCATACCCAGCGATATCAAGGTATTGTCGAACTCGACGGTGCTTCGCTCGAAGAGGTGGCGCAGGCTTATTTCCGCCAGTCGGAGCAAATTCCGACTCATCTGAGAATGGCCGTATCGCAAAGCGTGACGCCGGATGCAACGGGCAGCGGCTCATCCTATGGTTGGCGAGCCGGTGGCGTTCTGGTGCAGTTCCTGCCTGAATCGACGGATCGGCTCATAAGACGCGATCTTCCCGGCGGCAATGCGCCGGAAGGTTCCGCGGAGCCTATAACCGAAGAACGCGACGACGCATGGGTCGAAGCGCGTTCTCTCGTCGAAACGATCAGCGATCATGAGCTCGTCGA
>JAHEHW010000121.1 GCA_024639745.1 Salaquimonas sp.
CTCCGTTGATCGTTGCCATTCTATCATTCGCGATCTTGAGAAATTCAGGCGGTACACCTCGAGAGATCATTCTGTCCGGGTGATACTCTTTCAGAAGTTCGCGATAATGCCGCTTCAGCTTGTCGTCAGCCCATTCAGAGCTGGCACCAAGCACAAGGTACGGGTCGCCGCTAGGCGGCGCCAGATGCCTCAGCCGGATGCGCTCAAAGTCCCGGACGCCCATACCGAATATTTCCGCAATCCGCTCAATGAACTCAATCTCCAATTCGTGCACTACGCCATCGGCCTTTGCGATGTGAAAAAGGCCATCCATGACATCTTCCAGAATGTCATCGTCTTCGGGAAACAGTTTCTTGATCTGACCCGCATAAGCCTCGAACCCGACAACATCCTGCTTCGCCAGATTGTAAAGCCGGGCCACATGCGTCGCATCATCGGGAGAAATTTCAAACAATTCACGAAACGCCACGACTTCGGAATCGGTTACGACACCATCCGCTTTTGCCATCTTCGCTGAAAGTGCAATGATGGCGATCGAGAAAGCCACCTGCCGTCGGGTCAGGGGATCCCCGGCGAATACCGTCCGCAGGCTTTCAACCGCGGAAGAAAGCGCCTGCGTCGTAACAGAGGAGAGAAAATCCCCGATGCGGCTCCAAATCGACATGGCCGCTTACTAGTCGAAATGCTCAAAGCTTTGAAGCGCAAAATCGCTACAAACTCGCAGCGCTTCTTGCCGCCTGATCATATTGCCCCGACAAAGCGCGAAGCATGGTTGCAGCCCGGGATATTTCTGCCGGGTCAATCCCCATTGCCTGCACGCTCTCGATCAAAAGCGCCTCTCTTATCGCGTGATAGCGCTCGCATGCCACAGCGCCTTTCTCGCTTATCACAGCGGTCTTTTCCTTGCCTCGACGCCCAATCGATATCAGATCAAGCGACTCCAGCTTCTTCAACGCGTAGTTCACCAGATGGGTGTCCTCGATATTCAGCACGAGGCACAGATCGGAAAGGGTCTTCTCGCGCCCGCGATGATGGACCGAGTGAAGAACCAGAATGTCGGTTGGCGTGAGCCCTGCAAGCTCCGCCGCAGCACTAGCCCGTGTCATCCAGCGATGGAACGCGTTTACCGAAACCGTCAACGCATATTCGAGCTCCGATAAAGCCGGCATTTTCCCGCTTGCCAGATGCGCCGCGGAAACGACCGGGCCAACCGGATCGCCGGACAAGTTTTCAGATGGCACCGACATCCCAATTCCTTTTTCGAGCGTCCTCAAATCAATACATTTACAATTTATCGATAAAATGTCATTGATTGCAAGGTTTCAATTTCTTCTCTTTTGGAGTTTGGCATGGATAACCGATCGACCGTCAATGGCAGATGGGATTTCTGGATCGACCGGGGTGGCACCTTTACGGATATCGTCGGGTGCGACCCGGAGGGAAAACTGCACCCGCACAAACTCCTATCCGAAAATCCGGAGGCCTATCGCGACGCCGCTGTACAGGGTATCCGCGACTTGCTGGGCCTGAAAGACGATGAACCGGTTCCCTCGGATCGGATCAATTCGGTGAAGATGGGTACCACCGTTGCCACGAATGCTCTTCTGGAACGGAAAGGGGATCGGACCGCCCTTCTAATCACCAAGGGCTTCGGGGATGGATTGAGGATCGGTTACCAGGCCAGACCGGATATCTTTGCCAAACACATTCGCAAACCGGAACAGCTCTATGAGACCGTAATCGAGGTCGATGAACGCGTTCTGGCCGATGGCACGGTTGAGCATGCGCCAGATCTCGGGGCCATCCGAAGCAAACTCGAAAGCCTTCGGGAAAAGGGCATCGACTCGATTGCAATCGCTTTCATGCATGCCTGGAAATTTCCGGAACACGAACGGCGTATCGCGGAACTGGTTCGCGCCGAGGGCTTCAGACAGGTCTCGGTCAGCCATGAAGTCTCACCGCTGGTGAAGCTGATCGGTCGTGGCGATACCACGGTCGTCGATGCCTATCTCTCGCCGATCCTGCGCCGCTACGTGGAACAGGTTGCCGATGAGCTTGGCCTCAGTGGGCAGATCGAGGCGGCGGTGAGAGCAGAGGATGGACAGGCCCGCACGACCGGGGAAAAAACCCGCCTCATGTTCATGATGTCCTCGGGCGGATTGACCGCCGCTGAACTGTTTCAGGGCAAGGATGCCATTCTGTCGGGGCCGGCAGGTGGCGTCGTCGGCGCGGTCGAAACATCGAAGCTCGCAGGTTTCGAAAAGATGATTGGCTTCGATATGGGCGGGACTTCGACGGATGTCTCGCACTACTCCGGTGAACTCGAGCGGACCTTCGAGACCGAAGTCGCGGGCGTTCGGATGCGCGCTCCCATGATGATGATAAATACCGTTGCCGCCGGTGGCGGTTCGATCCTTACATACACCGACGGCCGCTTCCAGGTGGGCCCGGATTCCGCTGGTGCCAATCCGGGCCCTACCTGCTATCGCCGCGGCGGCCCGCTCGCGGTTACCGACGCCAATGTCATGGTCGGCAAGCTAAAACCGGAATTCTTCCCGGCAATCTTCGGACCGAGACAGGACCAACAACTCGATGAAAAGGCTGTCAGAGAGAAATTCGAAAAATTGGGAAAGGAAGTGAACTCGACACCCGAAGAGGTCGCCGAAGGCTTCCTGAAAATCGCCGTTGAAAACATGGCGAATGCCATCAAAAAGATATCCGTCCAGCGCGGTCATGATGTCACCGAATACGCGCTCAACTGTTTCGGCGGCGCGGGCGGGCAGCATGCATGCGCCGTTGCAGACAGCCTAGGCATGAAGACCGTCCTTATTCATCCCTTCTCAGGCATCTTGTCCGCTTATGGGATGGGACTTGCGAAGATCCGGGCGAACCGCACGCGCGCACTGGTCAAAAAGCTGGAAGCTCAACTTGAATCAGAGCTTGAATCAGTTGAATCGGAACTTGAGGCAGAGGCGACGAAGGAACTTTCAGAACAGGGCGTAAGCGATGCTTCCATAAACGTGTTTGCCCGTGCGCATATTCGCTACGATGGCACTGATACGCCGCTTCAGATACCGCTCGGCAATGCCGAAAGCATGACGGCCGCATTCAAAAACCTGCACCGCAAACAGTTCGGTTTCGTATTCGAGAACAAACCTCTGATCGTCGAAGCCATCGAAGTCGAGGCCGTTGGCGGAGGCGCCGACATCGAGGAAACCGAACAGAAACTCGAAGACGTGGCCATCGAGACCGCAGACACCACAAAAGTGTTTACCGGAGGTGAATGGAACGATGCGACGATTGTCCAGCGTGCGGATATGAAGACCGGAAACCGGCTCAATGGGCCAGCGCTTGTCATCGAACCGCACCAGACGATCGTAGTCGAACCCGGCTGGCAGGCCAGTATCAACGCAAGAGGACATATCGTGCTCGACAGGGTGGAGGCCGCGGCCCGGGAGCACGCCATCGGGACGGAAGCCGATCCTGTCATGCTCGAAGTTTTCAACAACCTTTTCATGTCGATCGCAGAGCAGATGGGGGTAACGCTTCAGAACACTGCCTATTCGGTCAATATCAAAGAGCGTCTCGATTTCTCCTGCGCGGTATTTGGACCGGACGGAGCCCTGGTTGCGAATGCACCTCACATGCCGGTTCACCTCGGCTCTATGGACCGCTCCGTGGAAACCGTGATCGCGCTGAACAAGGCGAATATCAATCCGGGCGACGTCTTCATCCTGAACGCCCCCTATAATGGCGGAACCCATTTGCCGGACATTACCGTTGTCACCCCTGTCTTCGATGAAAACGACAACGACATATTGTTCTGGGTCGCCTCGCGCGGACACCACGCCGATGTTGGCGGCATGGCGCCGGGGTCCGCCACTCCGCGTGCAACCCATATCGACGAAGAAGGCGTGCTGATCGACAATTTCAAATTGGTCAAAGCCGGGATTCTGGATGAAGAGGGAATGCGAGGGATTCTGACCGATCACCCGTGGCCTGCCAGAAACCCCGACCAGAATATGGCGGATATTCGAGCCCAGATCGCAGCCAACGAAAAGGGCGTCGCAGAACTGCGCAAGATGGTCGATCATTTCTCGCTGGAGGTCGTCCAAGCCTATCTCGGCCATGTTCAGGACAATGCCGAAGAAAGCGTGCGCCGTGTGATCGATGCGCTGGCGGATTGCGAATATGTCTATCGGACGGATAACGATCAGCAGATCGCCGTTAAAATCACGGTCGATAAGAACGCACGCATGGCGACGGTCGATTTCACCGGAACTTCCCCGATCATGAAGAATAATTTCAACGCGCCTGAACCCGTGACCCGTGCTGCTGTCCTCTATGTCTTCCGGCTGATGGTCGAAGGCGATATCCCGATGAATGCCGGATGCCTGAAACCTATAGAGATCGTGATACCGGATGGCTGCATGCTCAAACCCGAATACCCGGCGGCGGTGATTGCCGGCAATACGGAAACCAGCCAGCACGTAACCAATTGTCTGCTGATGGCGCTTGGCGCACTAGCCAACGCGCCTGGCACCATGAACAATCTCACCTACGGCAATGCGCGCTATCAGAACTATGAAACCATTTGCGGCGGCGCACCTGCCGGGGTCCTCAACAATGGCACCGGCTTTCCCGGCGTTTCCGGCGTTCATGTGCACATGACGAACACGCGCATGACGGACCCGGAAGTGCTTGAAATGCGCTACCCGATTGTTGTTGAGGAGTTCTCGATCCGAAAGGGATCTGGCGGAAGCGGCAAATTCATAGGCGGCGATGGTTGCCGTCGGGTACTCAGATTTCGTGAAGACATGGAGTGCGCGATATTATCCTCTTCCAGATACAACCCACCCAAAGGACTTTCAGGCGGTGGCGACGGCGCTGTTGGAAAGACCGAGATCCGACGCAAGAACGGAACTCTCGAAACGCTGAAACATTGCGATCAGACTAGCGTGAAGGCAGGCGATGCCGTCATCGTCTCGACGCCTGCTGCGGGTGGGTATTTGAAAGAGTGACGACCCCCGCTCACACAGCCGTGATCAGCTTCACCGAAGCGTTATTTGCCCGTGAGCAGCGTGTTCCGCGAACGTTTAACCGCCCTTGAAGGGGTTTTACGAAAAAGGAGACACTCGTCATGAAACATATTTCAAAATCCGCCTCGGCACTTGCAGCCGCTGCCTTCACGCTCGCCGTCTCGGGCACCGGCGTCGCTTTGGCAACCGGTGCGCAGGCTGCCGATGCGAAAGTCCATTGCATGGGCGTTAATGCCTGCAAGGGACAGAGCGATTGCAAAACAGCGAGCTCTTCCTGCAAAGGTTTGAACTCGTGCAAAGGTCAGGGTTTCCTCGAACTCACGGCCGATGAGTGCATGGAACAGGGCGGCACCTACGAAAGCTGAACGGCTTTCTTCGGAAGGCCCACCGAACCACAACGCACCCGGTGGGCCTTCAGTCAACTTTCAAGAATTGTGAACCGCACCGGAAACATCTTATGAAGATCCGCGCCGATCATCCTGAATGGCAAACCGCTTTGAAACCGCCCTTTCTGGGTTTCGGGCTCGGTCTGCGCCCGCAGCATTACACGGAAATCCTCGACGCCAATGAAACGCTGCCGATCGACTGGTTCGAAGTCATCACGGAGAACTACATGATACAAGGCGGCCAGCCGATCCGGATGCTGGATAGCATTCGGGAGCGCTATCCGGTCGTGATGCATGGCGTCTCACTCTCGATCGCCTCGACCCAACCGCTCGACATGGATTATCTGCACGATCTAAAGAGCCTTGCAGATCGGATCGATCCAAAGTGGGTTTCCGACCATCTCTGCTGGACCGGCGTGCATGGTATCAACCTGCACGATCTTCTGCCGGTGCCTTACACGGAAGAAACTCTCGACCATATCGCCAACCGCATTGACAAGGTGCAGGATTTTCTTGGTCGCCGGATCGCGATCGAGAACGTTTCTTCCTATGTCGAATTTGCTGAATCCGAGATGGAGGAGTGGGAATTCGTCGCCGAACTGGCGGAGCGCGCCGATTGTTGGTTGCTGCTCGATGTGAA
>JAHEHW010000122.1 GCA_024639745.1 Salaquimonas sp.
ACTGGAGCCTGTGTTGTGTAGGGCACAACCTGGCCCGCTTTGTCGGCACCGTCCCGGAACAGTACGTTTCGATGTAGATTGTTGCCCTCGACGAGAGAGGTCCACTCAAAGCCAATGATGGTGGTGAAGTTGCCAGGATCATTGAAGCGCTCAGCCGCATCAACGACCTTATCCCAGATCGATCTGTAGGTTCTTCCACCCGGCGAATACTCGGCCAACATCTCAGGGTTCATATCACCCTGGGAAAAAGTGCCAATAAGGTTTAGCGCCGCTGCTACTGAAGCCTCTCCACCCGCCTGCAGCCCCTCGTACCAGGACTTGGCCTGATCAAACTTGAGAATGTTCGGCTCACCCGCTTCAAGATCATTGAAGAAGCCCATTCCGTCCGAGTGATCGGCGATTACGAGCCAGTCGAGAGGGCGCCCCAGTTTCGCGGGCTGGCCGCTCGATGCCATGACTTCCTCGCCACGGGCGAAACGGTAAGCTTCATCAAGCTCAAGACGCGCGCCAAAAAGCCCCGCATCCATAGACAGTCCGGTATGAAGATGAGTATCGCCCCAATACACATTGCTTGGAAAGCGACGCTGCGCATAAGGCGAATAGGCCTTGCCGGGATAAAGGTCAGAAAGAGACTCTGCAGACGGCACGAACTGCGCAAACCCCGGATTTGAGCCAAAGAAGGAAACAGCCAGGGCGAGTGTGAACGCCCCTATCGAATTTATTTTCACTCGTGCCATCGCTTCTTTCCTACCTATTTTCAGATCTGAAAATTAATGAAGAAAACTTTCGCATAATGACAGGGAATTGAAAAGGTTTGATCGCTGCAGAACTTTGCTCGCACTCTTCCGTGCAGCCTGCTGCGATTGAATTTGTCGCAGAATCAATATTCTACGAAGAATTTAGTGTGAGTGTGGTGCAAACCCACAAGGCCGCCTCACTCATCCCGCCGCCAATTGCCCATAAAAGGTGCGGGACTGGATGTGTCTCTCGAACAGATTTCCGAGTTCTAAACCTACGTTGCGGCGGGCATGACGAGAATTGGTGCGCCAGCGTTTACGCGTTCGTAGAGGTCGATCACATCCTGCTGCATCATGCGTACACAACCGCTTGAAACAGCATTTCCAATTGTCCAGTATTCAGGCGTGCCGTGAATTCGGTAAAGAGTGTCCTCGCCGTCCTGGAAAATGTAGAGTGCGCGAGCTCCCAGAGGATTTTCCGGCCCCGGCGGCATGCCGCCATTATCCGCGCTGTATTTTTCGAGATCCGGTTGTCGCGCGATCATCTCCTCAGGTGGCGTCCATGTCGGCCATTTCTGCTTCCATCCGACTTCCGCCCGGCCCGACCAGCCAAATCCTGCGCGACCAAGCCCGACACCATATCGCATGGCGGTGTCTCGACCCTCGATCAGGTAAAGGTGAAAATTTGCCGTATCGACGATGATTGAACCAACCGGTTCTCGCGAGCGATAACGTACGCGTTGCCGATAGAATTGGTTTGGCACCCGACTCAAATCGACCGCGCCGATCGGATAGGGCTCGCTGGTGATTGGGCCGTAAAGTTGCCCATAGCGGTCATCGAGATTCGACTCGAGCGGCTCCTGAAAGGTGGGGCGCTCATCCCTGAAGCGCTCCGACGCGCAGGCGTATAGTGGACTGGTCAAGCCCACCGCACAAATGCCGTTGAGAAAATTTCGCCGGGTGACCACTGGAATTCGCTTTCGTCTATTTCATTACACGCCGCGGGCAACGCATGAGGCGCTTAATTGTTTCTTGTTTGCGAATTATAAGGTTCGATTGGGCGCTATTGAGGCGGCGCCGGGGCGTTAGTTTCCAGCTATCAGGCGACCGGGCATGGGTAGATCAACGGTTGACGCGAAGTGCCAGGGCCTTCAAATATCGAACATCATATCGGGAGAAATAATTATGCGCCTTCTGACCACCGCATGTCGGCCATTTGTAATCACCGCTGTCGCTTTTTTGAACTTGTTTTTGAATCAGGCAATGGCTTCGGCGGTTGAGTGCGGTGGCGATTTCGGCAACTTCCTTTCTAAAGTGAGGGCAGAGGCGCGTTCACGCGGCTTATCGCAACAGGCAATTGACCGAACGCTTGCCAATGCCCGAATCGACAGGAAGGTGTTGTCGCGGGACCGTGCGCAGGGTGTTTTCAAACTGACTTTCCTTGAGTTTTCGCAACGTGCGATCAGCAGCTACCGTTTGAAAAACGGGAGGGCCAATATAGAGAAATACGCTTCCGTTTTTCGCAGAGCGGAGCAGGAATTCGGGGTGCCGGCTCCCGTGATTGCTGCATTCTGGGCGCTGGAGACGGACTTCGGCGCGGTTCAGGGCGATTTCAATACGATCAATGCGATCGCGACCCTTTCGCACGACTGCCGCCGTCCGGAGCTTTTTCAGCCTCATCTGTTTGCTGCAATACGGATGGTCGAGCATGGAGACCTTGATCCCGCGCGCACCACGGGTGCCTGGGCAGGTGAAATCGGTCAGGTGCAGATGCTTCCGGAAGACATAATTGAATTTGGGGTCGATGGGGATGGTGACGGTCATGTTCGGCTAAAGCAGAGCGCCCCGGACGCGATCATGACGGCTGCGCGTTTCATTCAGCATCTTGGCTGGCGTCGTGACGAACCCTGGATGCAAGAGGTTGACGTGCCCGGTCAATTCCACTGGGCGGAAGCGGGCCTTCACCAACGCCTTCCCGTATCGAGATGGCAAAGCCTGGGCGTGCGCGCCAGGTCCGGCAATCTTCCGGCTGGCAGCCTGCAGGCCTCACTCGTCCTTCCGCAGGGACGCAATGGGCCAGCTTTCCTGTTGTTCGAGAATTTTGATATTTATCTCGAATGGAACCAGTCGCTCGTATACACGCTAACGGCATCCTACCTGGCGACAAGGCTCGCCGGAGCACCACGATATGATGCGGGCAATCCCGAACCTGGTCTTTCAGATGCGCAAATGGAAAGTCTGCAACGGACGCTCCAGTCACGCGGTTACGATGTCGGCGGCGTTGATGGTATTCTGGGCGCAAAGACGCGAGACGCGGTGAGAACAGAGCAGTCGCGATTGGGGCTGCCGGCCGACGGTTGGCCAACTCCGAAGCTGCTGAACGCATTGTAGCGATTGGGCGAGTATGAAGAAGCGTTAGGCGGTTTCGCTTATTTGTTGCTCTACGGTCACGCGATTGTTCTGCGGTAGTCTTACCTGATCGAAAATCCAATTCCTGAAGGCTGCGATCTTGGGCCGATTGGCTTCGCTATCCGGATAGGTAAGGGAATAGACGATCGTTCCTCTGGTTTCGATGTCAAAGAGCTGGATCAATTCTCCGGATGCCAGTTCTTTTTCGATCAACGCGCCGTAGCCAAGTACAACGCCCTGTCCTGCTTTTGCGGCGCGTAGCGTCAACTCACAATGCGGCAGTACTGGCCCAGCAACTTTTCCGGGTAGCTTGCCTTCCGCTGCCTCGAACCATTCTTGCCAGGAATCCCCGTATTCGTCTTTCAATAAAGTCTGCCCAAGAAGGTCCGAAGGCTTTGTGAATTCACCATTTTTCTCGATCAATGTCGGACTGCAAACGGGGAAACGTGTTGTCGTCAGGAACGGCTCGACACGATAGCCGTCGGTGGGTTCGGATCCATATTGAATCAGAATGTCGATCCCACTATCCGGAAAAGCGAGTGGTTGGTCTATCGGTACTATTTCGAGCGAGATCTCGGGATAAATATTGTAGAAATCGCCCATACGGGGCAGGAACCACCGGCTCGTGAAGGCGGGGGTAGCGCCGATCAAGAGTGGCCCGGAAAGACTTTCGCCGCGGGTGCGGTGGGTCGCGGCGGAAAGATGATCGAGCACCTCCGTGATTTCACTGTAATAATCTTTTCCCTGACTGGTCAGCCGTATCGCCGATTTTTCCTTGTCACGGTCGAACAGGCTGGTATCCAGAAATTCCTCCAGCTGCTTCACTTGGTGACTGATTGCCGACTGTGTTCGGTGCAATTCTTCGGCCGCATGCTTGAAGCTACCCAGCCTGGCAGCGGACTCAAATGCTTTCAGCGCGGCAAAGGGCGGTAACAGCCGCTTCACGTTTCCAATCCGGGTTTTTGACTCCCTTGCATAACTCTCAGGGTACGGGATTTGACTTTACAGTCAAGATTTCGGAGTTCCCCGACAATTTTGCAGCGGGTGGCGTTGTTGATCTCAAGCCCTATATTTCTCCTCACCAGAAGCAAAAGTAACCGGTTCAAGATGAGCCTCCAGCAATCTTCGAAACTTCAGCAGGCGTCAGTTTTTCAGTCGCCGACAAGGAGGGCCGGCCTTAATCAACTTGAGGCATTCCTTCCAAATTCGGGACTCCATTATGCCAGTTGGCGCAATAGCGATCTCGGGCCTGATGACCGCTCCAATGTCTCGGTTCTCTCGCCATGGCTTCGACATCGCCTTGTCACAGAAACAGAGGCGGTCAAGCGCTCGCTTGAGGAGCAGTCATTCGACGCTGCTGAAAAATTCGTCCAAGAAGTCTTCTGGAGAGCCTATTTCAAGGGTTGGCTTGAGCAACATCCAAGCGTCTGGACAAACTACAAGCAACAAACTTCTCTGCTTGATAACTTCCTCGCAGAAGACCAAGCACTAAGATGTCGTTATGAGACGGCATTGGAGGGTCGAACGGGGATCGATTGTTTCGATCATTGGGCGATGGAGCTCGTAGAGACGGGCTATCTCCATAACCATGCAAGGATGTGGTTCGCCAGTATCTGGGTTTTTACTCTGAAACTGCCCTGGGAACTCGGTGCCGATTTCTTTCTTCGCCATCTGATGGATGGTGACCCGGCTTCGAATACTCTTTCCTGGCGCTGGGTTGCAGGTCTTCACACAAAGGGAAAGACCTATCTTGCCCGCTCCTCCAATATCGAGAAATTCACCAATGGTCGCTTCAAGCCGGTCGGGCAGTTGAGTGCTAAAGCGGAACCTGTGCATGAAAGCGCCGAGCACTCGCTTGAGCCGCTGGAATTGCCAGAGCCCGAACTGTTCGGGCGGATCGGGCTTCTGTTGACCGGGGAAGATTGCTTTCCGGAACAGCTTTTTCCCGAGTTGGAGCCAGTATCGATATTTGCCCTGACAGTTGATATTCGCGGTGATCGCGCGACAGGTTCCTGTGCTGAAACGTTCACAAAAGGAGCGCTGTCGGATGCAGTCAAACGCAGTGCATCGCATTTTTCGCAGGATGTCGTCGAGGGCAGCGATACCGAAACGCTCTGCGAGTGGGCCAGAGACCTGGGGCTGGACACCATCGTGACGGCGTATGTGCCGATCGGCCCGGTTGGTGATCGACTAGAGGCTGCACAAGCCAGTCTCGTAGAAAGTGGGATCTCGATCGCAAAGCGTATTCGCGATCATGACCGCGTGTCGTGGCCGCATGCGACCAAGGGCTATTTCAAACTGAAAAAGCAGCTCCCAGATATTCTTCAGGAACTTGGAATCTAGCCCGTCCTCAAGCAAGAACTTCACCAATGGCATGAGCCAATTCGTGCCCGCTGGTAAATGCCGCTTCAACACGGCCGCCTATACACCAATCACCACATGCGGCTATCTGCAGATTTTCATCCAGGAGGAAGTTCTCTCCTGCCGGCACCGAGACATTTGCATAGCGCCACCGGTGTACTGTCGCGTAGCTTGGCTTGGGCAACTTCATTACCAAAATCCCGTGAATCGCTGATTTAAGGTCTTTCAACACCTCTTGAGGATCGCGCTCCAGATTTTGGGCGCTCCATTCGTTCGAGGCATGGACGGTCAAACAGGTTGCTTTCGCCCTGTCTGGCTTCGACTGATTCGCGGCTATCCAGCATAGTTGCCGGTGCTCGACCAATGCAGCGTCGAAGGGCAAGCCAACTTGCCTTTCGAACCCCAGCATCATCGTGAAGCTCGGTATCAATTGGGCCGTCTGGACGAGTTCGATCCCGGAAAACCGATCCGGCAGCAGATTGGCCGTTTGCGGCGCAGGCGCGGTCAGGACGACCCAGTCGAATGGTCCGTGGGTT
>JAHEHW010000123.1 GCA_024639745.1 Salaquimonas sp.
CTTGATGAGCATGCCGGAACGCTTCGGTTTTTGCGTAGGCATCGTCATTCCCCTTTCGTTTAGGTTTCTGTAATGGTCATCTAGGGGAAGGGCGCCGCATGTCGACTTCACAACCGCGTGAGACTTTGGTAGCCCCGAACGTCACGAGGATTCCGAATGCACTCATGAAACTCTATATTGGTAACAAGAACTACTCCTCTTGGTCGTTCCGGCCATGGATTGCGATGTCCCATTTCGGTGTCGAATTCGAAGAAATCCTGATCCCGTTCAACGACGATGCTGGCAATCCGGAATTTCGGGAGTTTTCGCCGACCGGCAAGGTGCCAACGCTCGTCGATGGCGATCTGACCGTCTGGGAATCGCTTGCAATCCTCGAATATCTGGCCGATCGCTTTCCAGAAAACGTTTTCTGGCCGCAAGATATCAAGTCAAGGGCGCTTGCCCGCGCCGCGGCCCACGAAATGCATGGCGGATTCTCTTCCTTGCGCTCTGAGTGCCCGATGAATATCCGGCGGACGATTCGCGCGATCCCCGTCAGCGATGGTGTCAGACGGGATGTGGAAAGAGTGGAGGCCTTGTGGTCGGATTGTCTGGAGCGCTCCGGAGGCCCTTTTCTGTTCGGCGATTTTTCTATCGCGGACGCCATGTTCGCGCCCGTCGTCAACCGGCTCGAAATCTACGATCTCTCCGGTCATTCAGCGGTCGCTGCCTATTCGGAGACGATGAAAGGGCTGGATGCCTGGAAACGATGGGAAAAGGCTGCGCGCGAAGAATCGTGGATCGTGCCGGCCGACGAAGCCTGAGCGGTCACTCCTCGGTGGAGACTTCCCACCCGCTCATGGTCAAATGTTCTTGCGGCTTGAAGCGCGTCTTGTAGCTCATCTTCGGTGAGCCCTTCACCCAGTAGCCAAGATAGACATAGGGCAGGCCCATTTTCCGGGCCCGCTCGATATGGTCGAGGATCATATAGGTGCCGAGGCCGCGCGAATGCTCAAACGGGTCGAAGAAGCTGTAGACCATGGACAGGCCGTTACCCAGTATGTCGGTCAGTGCCGCTGCCACAAGCGGGCCGTCGCCCCGCCCGGTAATTCCGCTG
The DNA here is from genome assembly GCA_024639745.1 of Salaquimonas sp. Classification (GTDB taxonomy): domain Bacteria; phylum Pseudomonadota; class Alphaproteobacteria; order Rhizobiales; family Rhizobiaceae; genus Salaquimonas. The sequence goes on from JAHEHW010000123.1 coordinate 1,097, forward strand.
TCGGGACCACGCAGGCGATACTCGATCATCATGGTTTTGACATGGGTGTCCTCGACCATCATCGCGTAGTCGAGTGATGTCATATCGATCATGCCGCCATCCCAGTGGCGCGCGTCGAGATAGCCGCGGAACAGCGAGAACTGTTCGGAACTCGGTGCGGGTGGAAATTCTTCTCCAATGAGATCCGCATTGCGCGACATGAGTCGCTTCATGTTGCGGCTGGGCGTGAACTGATCCACGACGACGCGGGTCGAGACGCAGGCCCTGCATCCTTCGCAGGCCGGGCGGTAGGCGATGTTCTGCGATCGGCGGAAACCGCCATGGGTTAGCATGTCATTGATCTGCGGCGCCTTTTCCCCAACCAAATGGGTAAATACCTTGCGCTCCTGCCGTCCGGGCAAATAGGGACAAGGCTGTTGAGCGGTCAGATAAAACTGGGGGGTATCGAGTGAATGCTTCGTCATAAGCCGTAATACCAAGGACCAATCAGAGAGTAGGTTAGCCAGATTAAAATGACAAGCGGTGTACCGGCCTTGATGAAGTCTGCGAAACGGTAGTGTCCCGGCCCCATGACAAGCAGGTTGGTCTGGTAGCCGACGGGCGTTGCGAAAGAGCAATTCGCAGCGAAGATGACACAAACCACGAAGGCGATCGGCGGCACCCCGAGACTGACCGCGACCTGAACCGCGATCGGGGTAAATAGGACAGCCGTCGCGTTGTTCGAGAGGAAATTCGTCATGATCGCCGTCGCGATGAAAAAGACGGATAGAAGTATGCCCGGCGGTTGGTCCCGGAATGTGTCTACGATGCTGTTTGCGATAAATGCGGCACCGCCCGTTTTTTCGAGGCCCGTAGCCATCGCCAGCGCAGCGCCCACTAGCATGAAGATGCGCCCGTCGAAGGAACGCGCGGCCTGACGGACATTGAGACAGCCGGAGCCTATCATTGCGAGAACGCCCAACAGCGATGCAACCATGATCGGCAGCAAGCCGCTTGCCGCGAGGAATACGGTCAGCCCGAATATGGAAATTGCCCGCCAGGCAAATCGTCTGACGGGCACGGCGGCAGCGGACCATTCAAGTAGCAGGAGATCGTGGCTGGCGCGCACGCGGCTGAGGGCTTCGAAAGGTCCGCCGACCAGAAGCGTATCGCCGGGCTCGAGACGGATTTCCCGAAACTCCTTGTGTTGCATCCGGCTCTTTCGCTGAACCCCCATGACGACGACGCCTTCGATAAAGCGGATATTGGCGCCCTGTATTGTCCGGCCGACATATCGCGACCCGGGAGAAACGACAGCCTCGGCCAGGTGGAAATCCGATGCGATTTCCTTTTCCGTACTTGGCTCTTCGTCCTTCGGATGCGAAGGAACATTGGCGGAGCCGGTAGAGAGCGCCTTGGTCAACGCGTCGCGGGTCGCAGCGACGATCACGGTGTCGCCAACCGACAGCGAGATGTCTTCGAAAGGGGGAGGGATCGGGACATCCCGGCGAACCACCATCAGAACGGTCATATTGGAAAGTTGCGGGAACAAGCCGAGTCTTGATTCCATACCTAGCAGCGGATGATTGGCCGTGATCTCAATTTGCGAAACGAATTGCCGGCCCGAACTCACCTTCAGCTTATCGGCCATTCCGGGGCGCTGCTTCAGGATGAGCGGCATCACGAAAATGATGTACAGCGCCCCCACAACTGCCAGGATCAGGCCGGGCACGGTGAACTCGAAAAAGCCGATGGGCACACCTTCGCGAAGCGCGACATCGGCAACAAGAAGATTGGTCGAAGACCCGATCAAGGTCGTCATTCCGCCCAGAATGCAGATATAGGAAAGCGGCATCAGGCCTTTGGCGGCATCAAAATTTCGCTGCGCGGCGATCGCGGTAAGAATCGGTATGAACATGACCACGACAGGGGTGTTGTTCAGAAAAGCCGAGATCGCAGCGGCTGCGCCCAGTAGCGTCACGAGTGTACGCTTGATACCATTGCCGCTTATTCTTGCGAGATAACGTGTCGGCGCATCCAGCGCATCGGTATTGAAAAGCGCCTGACCGATCATCAGCAGGCAAAGCACAGTCACCAGTGCCGGATTGGCAAAACCCTCCACAAGTTCGCCTGCCGAGAGATCGACAACCTCATCGGGGATAATCGAAAAAACCAGAACGAATGCTGCAATCGTCCCGAGCGAAACGAACTCGATAGACCAACGATCGATTGCGAATGCGACAACTGCAAGAACAATGATCGCAAATGTCGCGATCATTGCGATCATGTCTGCTGACAACAAGAAAAACGTCCCCCGCCGCTTTTAGTCCAAGCCGCCACTTCAACATCATCGCGGCAAAATTCAAGGAAAGAATTTCCAGTCCGGGAATTGTCTGGAGATCAAATATCCGAGCGGAGCACCACTGTGCCCAGAAGAAGGTCCTGCAGAAGGCGCTTTTCCGGCGCGAAGAGGGAAATACCCAAAAGGACTGGTGTAAGCACGATATGGAGCACCCAAAACAATACGCCATGAACCACGGCCAGGAAAGGATCTACGGGCGCCCCGTCCAGTCGTTCAATACGGATAGCGAAAAATCGCATTCCTGGGGTAGCCTGGTAAGGCCCTCCCATGGTGAGGCCGACATAAGCCATCGCCACGAGTGGCGCGAGGAACAGGTAAAGCAGCCAACCGAGGCCAAGCGTTAGGATGCCCAGAAAAAAGACAACGACACCAGCTACAAGGGCCAATATGGCCACAATCAGATAATCAATTAGGAAGGCAAGCACACGGCGCGTGCGTACGCCTTCAAGACGCGCAAGATGGTCCTGATTTATCCGCTGTCCGTAAGCAACCCACTGTTGTTCCATGTCAAATCTCCTATCAGCATGACATGGGAACAGCAGCTTCGTCTTTCAAGAAGGCCTTAGCCGGTAGACTCGCTTGAGGGGTTGAACTTAAGCGCCACGCCGTTGATGCAGTGGCGTTTACCCGTCGGCGGAGGACCATCGTCAAAGATATGGCCGAGATGTCCGCCGCAGCGCCGGCAATGCACTTCAGTGCGGACCATGAAGAAGGACCGGTCTTGTTTAGTACTCACCGCATTGTCGAGCGCGGCATAAAAGCTTGGCCATCCCGTACCGCTGTCGAATTTCGTTTCCGAGGAATAAAGGGGCAGGTCACAACCAGCGCAGTTGAAGGTGCCCATGCGCTTCTCATCCAGCAGCGGGCTGGTATAGGCGCGTTCGGTCGCCTCTTCGCGCAGGACGGCATATTCCATCTCAGTCAGCTTCGCGCGCCACTCGGCTTCGGTTTTCTGGATTTCGAATTTACCCGACGCGGCATTTCCGCTTGTCCGCATGAACAGCCAGGCAGCTGTTCCGGTTGCCAGCGTGCCGGCGAGGGAAGTAGTGATAAACCGTCTGCGGTTCATAGAGCATCTCCTACGAATTTTAAAATAGATTGACTATATCATAGCAAAAAATGTGCGCGGGCATTTCAATCCCGCGCACATTCACGTGAGTATCCGCGTTCTATTTGGGCAAAAATAGCTTGTTGACTACTTGCACGACATCATTTGTCTGCCCGACATCCGGATTGGTTATGAACGCGGTGCAGCCGCTTTCATCGGTGATTGTGATAGCAAGTCCCAGCTGTTTGGCGGTCAACTGGTCCCCCGCTGACCGTTTGGAACGAATAGCTGCCGCCGTTTTCTTTGACAGCGGAGCACAAGTCCGCCGTGGTGATATCCCCGGAGATGAAATCTGCCGTCAGCACCTTGGTCAACTGCCCTTTGTTTTCGGGTTTTAGCAGCGTCTCGACGGTGCCGTCCGGCATTTGCGAGAAGGCAAAATTAATCGGCGCAAACACGGTAAGCGGATCGGGACTGGCAAGTGTGTCCACGAGACCGGTAGCCTTAACCGCTGCCACGAGGGTCGTCAGACTGGGTGTGTTTACCGCATTGGCTGCGATCGGCTTGTCCGAATAAATGGCTGCACCGCCAACGAAACTGACTCCGGCATGCGCAACGGCGGTTGACGCTGCAAGCGTGAGCGCTTCGACCCCGGATTTGCGGAGTTTGGAAGACATTGGGATTCCTTTGATTTAATGACTGGATTTGCCGCCGGCTCTTATCGCGGGCGGCGCAGTGAGTCGCTTATTTCGGGAGCAGGACTTTGCCGACCGAATGGATGATGCCGTTCGACTGCATCACGTTGGCAATCTCCACTTTCCCCGGCAGGGCCGCTTTCGTCGTAGATCCATACGTCGTTACCGACCAGATCGGCCGTCAGTGCGTCTCCGCTGACGGTCTGCATGTTGTAGCGGCTGCCATGGGCCTTAGCGTTTTTGATCATGTCCTCAGTACTGAGTTTTCCGACGATGACATGCGCGGTGAGTATTTACGTCAGCTGGTCCTTGTTTTCAGGCTTGAGCAGGCTCTCTACCGTGCCTTCGGGCAACATGCCGAACGCCGCATTCGTCGGTGCGAAAACCGTGAATGGCCTTTCGGAATTGACAGTGTCGACAAGGCCGACCGCCTTCACAGCTGCAACCAGCGTAGTGTGATCTGCGGAGTTGACGGCATGCTCAACGATGGTTTTTTCTGGCGACATCAGTGCGCCACCCGCCATCCGATTGCTCGCATAGCTCACAACAAAAGCTGGTATCGAGAGCGCAGCAGTGCCGGACAGAATGGTTACCGCAGCAAGAGCGGTTTTCAACATTTTGAAAACATTCTTTTTTTCCTGTGTTAAGCACCTTTCCGGCGCCTGTTTCAGATGGCGTCATGGAGACGCCCGCGCGACGATCATTACCGCACTCGCCAGCTTTACGGAGGGAAGGGGGAAGGTAGTTTCGCCAAATCGAACACGAATGTTTCACGACTTCGTGAAGTAGCCTTGAAACATCAAGCCCGTCTGAAGATGCGCGCTTTGAGGATGGTTTCTATTCGTGGCTTGTGC
>JAHEHW010000124.1 GCA_024639745.1 Salaquimonas sp.
GAACCCATCCGTTGCGAGCCAGTCCTCCGCATTAATGTTGCTGACCCGTCCATCAACTCGCTTGCCAGTTTCGATTTGCTTCTGAACTAACGACAGACGCTCAGCAATTGAACCGACGTCACAAACATTGATCTGGTCGCGTATTGCGACCAGTTCCACCATCTGCGCAATTCTGCGACTTTCCTTAGGCGACAATTCCAGATTGAGAAGGTCATGTTTCAGGAGTCCGGCGAGTGTCACGGGATCTTTAGGTCCGAAAACATTCGCCACCAGAAGTCGGACGAAATTACCTGCAGTTGACTGCGAAAGACTCGCTCCGCCCGAATCGTCGACGGTTATTCCGAACCGCTCCAATTCCGCGGAAACCCGGCGGGCCAGTTTGCGATCCGGTGTGACGAGCGCTGCTGTCTTTTCCGGCGTTTCGAGCGCTTCCCGCAAGATGATCGCGATTGCCAACGCTTCCTCATGATCGTTGGCTGCCTCTACTATAGAAAGTCCGGAAACTGCAAATTCCAGGGCATTTTCCTCTTTACGCCACGGATCCTGAAACCATGCATTGGTTGCCTCCGATGGCATCATGACCCGGTTTAGAAGTTTTGAACGATTGTGCAACGTGTCTGCTGGGGTGCCAATCTGCCGAACATCATCGAAAGCATTGCCGAGTTGACTGAGCAGTCTCACGATTCCGAACTGAGGATGCGTACTGAGTGCAGTCTCGCCCTGAAGTTCCGATTCGGACTTGAAATTCTCTATGGCGGTACCGGATAGATTGATGTCCAGTCCCGGCACGATAACGACGCCGTTGGGCAGTCCTGCGATCGTTTGAAGAAGTCTACTTGTAGCCGGGATGGAGCCGGTCGATCCGGCAGCAATTACCGGCCCGCTTGGCGGATTTTGGTTCAGTTCCCTAATTCTTTCCTCGATCAGCAACCGCCGCGCGTTCGCAGGATCGACCATTCCCTTTTCACTTAGCCATTCCGGCCAATGCGCCATTACGATATCAAGGAATTCGAGCGTCAGTTGCCACCATCCGCCAAGCCTGTCGGAAGCGATTTCATGGATTTCCATCCAGTCGACTTCTTCCGTTTCAATCTGATCTATGAAGCGTGCTAGCTGATCCGCCAGGCGTAATGCATCCGATGCGGAACTGGGCAAGACAGGTGTTTCCCCATCATAAAGCCTGCGACGAGTGGCATTCATCCTGTCGCCCCAGTTTTTCAATAGAAATGCAAGCACGCGCTTACGCGTCGCATCGGGAACGATCAGTGGGTCGCCCGGACGGATCGTAATATCCGGCTGTGAGAAATCAGGCCTTCTAAGAAGACGAAGCGCTTCATCATCATCTAAATCACCTAGAGTACGAACCCTTGGCAACAGCGCTGCTTTTCGCCCGGTCAGCCGCTGAAGTGCATCACGATATTCACTTCCGAAAGCTCTGGCAGCGCGCCGTGTGGGGAAATAGATAATCGCCTCGGACAAATCGGCTGAATCCGGAAGATTTCCGGGTTCGGCCCAAAGCGATCCAGTAACCAAGGCTTCCGCTAGTGTGGGCAGAAACGGAACGCCGGGCGGGATTGAAAAGACCCTTTGAGGAGCTTTGCCAGAATGTTTTTCGGATCGATCCAATGCTAACCGCTGATCTGTGATTTTCCCGCGAGCTTGCCATAAACATTCTAGCTCAGGAAGAGTCGAGCGTCGGGCCTGATGTTGGTTATAGTGACTAGGCAGCGCTGCGGGCGATGGCGGACTCTGCCTCGGAGATTGCTTCCGGCGTGCCGACGTGAAGCCAAAGACCGTCCATTCGCGCCCCGAATAGTCGATCCTCTGCAATGGCCCGATCAAAAAGCAGGTTGAGGGAAAATGGGCAGTCCGGAGTGTTCTCGAAAACCTCGGGATTCAGGATCGCGGCCCCGGCATAGACGAACGGCGCAATCTTGCGCTCGCTCCGACGGGTTAATCGACCTTCGGAGTCCATATCGAAATCGCCGTTCCCCTCATAGCCGACAGTACTGCTGAAGCCTGTCAGGAGCAGCAGAATGTCCATTTTGTTTGCATCCCAGCCGTCGGAAAGCAATTTGAGATTTGGTTTGAACCCTTCAAGCCAAAAGGAATCGCCGTTGAGCAGGAAAAAGGGTTTGTTTCCGATCATTGGAAGTGCCTTTTTTACTCCTCCGCCTGAATCCATGAGGCATTCCCGTTCATCGGAAATTTCAAGTCCTCTGACACCACGACATTTGAGATGGGCTAAGATCTGGTCAGCGAGGTAATGCACATTGACGACCGTCTTCTGGATACCGGCTGCTTCGAGCGCATCGAGGCCGTAATCAATCAAAGCTTTACCGGCCACTCTGACCAAGGGTTTAGGCATATCGTTCGTAATTGGTCTGAGGCGTGTTCCAAGGCCTGCGGCCAGGATCATTGCGGTTTCCGGTTCCCATCGGGAATTGAGTGCACGCATTCGTTGGTCTTTCATAGTCTTCTCTTTTCTTGACGGCCTCTTATGCCTCGAAGATCACAATCCGATGACACTCGAATACCAGTCTCGATAATCCCTCAGGCTGGGATGTTCGAAGCTGCGTTTTATGTAAGCCTGAATGCGCGGAAGATGCTTCAGATAGCCTGGCTTGTCGTCACGCTCGTCGAGTCTGACGAAAATACCAAGGATCTTTGTCGTTCTGAGGGCGCAGGAGATTGCGTAGGCTTCCGAAAACCGCTCTTTGTCGAATTGAACCGTTTCAGCCATAACCTTCGCGTAGTATTCGAAGATACTGCGCTCGAGTTCCTCCGTCACATCCACCCGTGCATCTTGTGCAAGGGAAGCAAGATCGTACGCTTTCGGGCCATAGACAGCATCCTGGAAATCGATCAGGCCGAGCCGCCGGATATCCCGTTCCGCCGGTTGCCACAGGATGTTCGGAGAATGATAATCCCGCAACACGAAATGCCAATCGCTCGCTCCGAGCCTCTCGATAAGCTCCGACCAGACATCCAGGAATTGCTTTCTTTCCCGGTCTGACAAGGCTGCACCCTTGAAACGTGGCGCATACCAGTCGAGAAGGAGTTCAACTTCTATCATCATTGCGGCCTCGTCATAGGGCCGTAAGGACAGGCCGGTTTCCTCGAAAAAGCCATGCTTATCGGGGCCATTGGTCCGGTGAAGATGGGCCAGCAATTCCGCTGCGGCGAGATATCGATCAGGGATGGGATGACGATCATCATCAATGATCAATTCATTTCCCATATCCTCAAGCAGCATCAGTCCTGCCGCTAGATCGCTGGCATGAATCTCGGGCACCTTTAGGCCGAGGAAGGCGAGCGCCTCGTCGATCTCCAGAAACCGCTCGATATCTTCGGCAAGCTGCGCGATCTGACTATAAGGCTTGCCATCGCGGATCGGAGGTCCATCGGGTCGCCGAGGGGCATTCATAAGAATTCGTTGTTCCCCACCCAGTAAAACCGTTTCATATGATCGTGCCGAGGCGTCTCCTGCCAAGCGCTGGCGCTGTACCCCATTGCCCCACTCGGTGTCGAGAAACGTTCTGATCGCCAGGCTCCGGGAGACCGAATTAAGTGCAGGGGATTGTCCTCGCAAGGTAATCTCCCGGGCCTCATCGTCCTCGCAAGATTCAAATCTTATCGATAGATTCGGAACGCCTAGCAAGGCATTGCCGATCTCGGGCCATTCAACCAGCCGGATGGTAGTTTGCAGGCTTCCATCAAGGCCGACTTCCCTCAATTCTTCCGGGTCACTGAGCCGATACAAGTCGCCATGTAGAATGGTCAACCGGCAGTTCTCAAAATCGCATTCATAGGTTTGAACAATTGAGAATGAAGGGCTCGGCACTTCCAAATCCGGTTCATTTGTCAATGCCCTTATAAAGGCCCTTGCAAATGCGGTCTTACCAGTCCCGAGGTCGCCTTGAAGGCAAATCAGCCAGCCTGGCCGAGCGCAAATGGCAATGTCCTCAGCCAATTGTGTCGTCTCTGTCAGATGGTTGAGGCGGAGCTCAATTCCTTCGCCCGGCAGGACGCTCATATTCCACCTATTCAGCTGCTACCAGATCGGCAGTGGGGTCAACTGGAATAGTGCAAACGAAGCTGGCTCCACGATTGGGCAAGTTCTCTATATGAACCGATCCACCGTGCAGTTCCACGAAGCTCTTTACAATTGACAGTCCAAGCCCCGCGCTTCGGCTTCGACCGCCTGATCGACCGCTTTCAAACCGTTCAAAGATCGTATTCAGCATCGAAGGATCGACGCCAGGCCCCTCATCATTGACGCGCACCACGACCTTGTCTTCTTCGCGTTGGGCGACGACTTCGATCCGGCCGCCATCTGGGGAAACGCTTGCTGCATTAGCAAGCAGGTTATAAATCACCTGTTGCAGGCGATCTTGGTCGCCAATGAACGTCGTTGCGTTCTCGTCGATTTGCATCACCGGCTTGATCTGGTAGCGATCGAGCTGATCCTGCAGGCGTTCAATTCCCGTCGTCACGATACCGCAAAGCTGAACTTCCTTCAGATCAAGCTCCATTGCGCCTGCGTCTATGCTAGCAAGATCGAGTATGTCGTCAATTAGGGATTTCAGAACATCGGATGAACGGGAGATGTAATCGAGATATTCCGATTGTTTTTCGTTCAAATGGCCCGGCGTTTCGCTTGCGAGAATTTCGCTGAAGCCCGAAATTGTTGTCAGGGGAGCGCGTAATTCGTAGGAGACACGTTGGATGAACCGGGTCTTGAGCGCATCCGATTCTTCGAGCGCTTCATTTCGTTCCTTCAATGCCCGCTCGACATTCACCGAATCCGTAATGTCTGACAATGTTAGCATCGTCTGGTTTCCGGGAAGGTGTACGAGTCGGAAATTGTGGATCAGGCCATCCGTATATTCCAGTGTGCCTTGCAAGTCTCGCTGATCATCACTCACATCTGTGATGTTTAACCGAATAAGATCCCATCCATCCTTTTGAACAAGACGCGATTGCATGGCTTCAGACAGGTCGTTGACGTGCAAATCACCAGCTTCTTCCTGATCCGCGCAACCAACAAAATCCAGGAATGCAGGGTTTGACAGACGAATGCGCCCATTTGAGCCAAATACGGCAACAGCTTCTGATAGATGGTCCAGCGTTTCTCCCTGGACCCGCATCAACGCTTTGTAGCTGCTCTTCAATTGCAGTTCTTCGGTAACGTTTTCGAAAATCCAACTGGTGCCGCCCTGGTTCTGCGGATTTATGACGACCCTCAGCGTGCGCCCATCGGGCAGATGCCAGTAATCTTCAAGCGCATCGGTCTGATGATAGGAAGCAAGAAGGGTCTGTTTCCACTTTCGCCATTCGGCGGCCTCAGGCAGCTTTTTGCTACTTCTCAATAGTTCGAGGAGGTCAGAATTGCTGGGGTGATCGGAAAGGTCGCAGGACGCCAGATCGAAGAGATGCAAGAAGCTCGAGTTATGAAAGAGCAACCGCTGGCTGGCATCAAAAACGGCGATGCCAGCGGCAAGCCGATCAAAGGTCTGCTGGTGGCCGGCAATCGTATGTTTCAGCGTTGCGCGCACCGCTTCAGTGTCCGTCCGGTCCACAGCGATTCCCGCTTGCCCATTTTGGGCTCTGACCGTCACGGTATCAAGCATGTGCCTGTCTCCGGCCCAAATTGCGGGCAGTTGGCCCTTGAACTGATCGGATTTTGCCAGCGCCGCGTCTATCGTCTTCCGCTCCGATCTGTCGAAGAGTTCCAGCGTCTCCTCGATGACCGACTCCCGAGACGTTGCATCGACTGCGTCGCAATAGGCTTTGTTGGCATAGATTAGGTTGCCGGCCGGCGAACGCAGCCATACCGGAGAGGAGATATTCTCAAAAAGAGCTTCCAGGAGACCGAGCCGCGCAGTCATTCCGGCGAGGTCTTGTTGTGCTCTGGATAGCTCCTCTTTTAGGCCTTGCAGGAAAGCGAAGCGCACGAAGGCATGCCCGCCAAGAACTTTCCCTTCGCTTTCAATGACTGTTCCCGCGCGGGTGCTGAGTTCGAAA
>JAHEHW010000125.1 GCA_024639745.1 Salaquimonas sp.
GCTCGTTGAGATCAACACCCAGACCTGGCTCGGATAACGGCAGGACATGCCCATCCTGCCAGCCGATCTTGCGATTCAGAAGCTCGGCATGAAACCCGTCCCAGGTCTTGATCGATTCAAGAATGAGGAAATTGGGAGACGCGGTCGCCACCTGGATATTGGCCGCAGCGACGATTGGCCCGCAATAGCAATGCGGCGCGATCTGGATCTGTTTGAGTTCCGCCATCGCGGCGATCTTCCGCGTTTCCAGAATACCGCCGGAACGGCCGGTGTTCGGCTGCAGGATCGAGGCCGCGCGCAAATCGATCAATCGTGAAAACTCGGCCCGCGTGGTGATGCGCTCGCCAGCGGCCAAGGGAATGGATGTCGCCGCCGCCACTTCCGCCATGGCTTCCGGGCAATCCGGCGGCACCGGTTCCTCGAACCAGAGCGGATCGTAGGGCTCGATCGCTTTTGCAAGCCGCTTCGCGCCTCCGGCGGTGAATTGTCCGTGGGTGCCGAACAGGATATCAGCCCGGTTGCCCACCGCTTCCCGCACAGCACGGCACATCGACCACGAAAGTTCTATATCCTCCAACCGTGGCATGTGGCCGTCATAATTGGTGTAAGGCCCTGCTGGGTCGAATTTCACCGCATCGAAGCCTTGTTCCACGCAGGCAAGCGCTGCATCCGCCGCCAGGTCCGGATCATTGTAGATATTACGGCTGCCCGCCCCGTCGGCCTCATCCGGATAAACGCTACCGGAAGTGGGATAAAGATAGGTGTAGCTCCTCAACGTCTCGTGAACCCGCCCGCCGATCAGCTTGTATACTGGTTTGCCAGCCCCCTTGCCGATGATATCCCAGCACGCCATTTCCAGCGCCGAAAAACAGCCCATCATGGTGATATCCGGGCGTTGCGAAAACCCGGCGGAATAGCACGCCCTGAAAAACCGCTCGATATCGTGCGGATCGTAATCTACAAGATAACGCGCCGCCGTATCCTCAATCAGCTGCGCAATCAGATGCGGGCTGAAGGTCGCAGCATAGGCCTCGCCATAACCCTTGATGCCACCATCGGTCGTCAGGCGAACGAAGATGAAATACCGCCCACCCGCATGAGGCGGCGGATTTCCGACGATCCAGGTTTTCACATCCTTGACGATCATGGCCGCCCTCCCCGTTTGCTCAGTCGAAAACGATCACGTTTCGGATAACCCTACCCGATTTCACTTCCGCGATCGCCTCATTGATCGCTTCCAGCGGATAGGTGTTCGATACTAGATCATCGAGCTTTAACCACCCCTCGAGATAAGCGTCGACTAGCATCGGTATGTCCCGGGAAATCACCGCTTCGCCCATCTTAGATCCGGCGATCTTCTGGTTACAGGCGGCCATTGTGCCCGGATCGAAACGCGAGTAAACGCCCGTTGGCGGCATGCCGACCACGATGATAGAGCCGTTCTTGGTGATGTAGTCCGCAGCCTGCTCGAAAGCAGCGCTCGCCCCAACGGTAACGAATACGAAATTCACGCCGCGGCCATTGGTCAGTTCCATTATTTCCGCAGCCGGATCGCCTTTCAGCGGGTTGATGCCATGCGTCGCACCGAAGCCTTTTGCCTGCTTCAGCTTTTCATCCGTGATGTCGATGGCAACAATGTTCCGCGCTCCGGCATGGGCTGCACCTTGAATGGAATTTATCCCCACGCCACCGCAACCGATCACTGCCACGTCCTGTCCGGGCCGCACATGAGCCGTGTTCACTACCGCGCCGAAACCGGTGATTACCCCGCAGGCGAGCAGCGAAGCCGAGGCGAACGGAATTTCGTCGGGAATTTTCACAATCTGGCTTTTGTGGACGACAACCTTTTCGGCAAATCCGGCGGTGCGCATGGCCTGGAGGATATCCTCGCCTTGCGAACCGTGAATCGGCCCCTTCCGGTCGAGCGCGAATTCCGTTTCGCACATCACCTGGCTATCCTCGCCACAATAGGCGCAAGTTCCGCAGGAGCGGATCAACGTAACGACGACATGATCGCCAACCTTCACGCTGCCCGTGCCAGATCCGACAGCGATAACGATCCCGGCAGCCTCGTGGCCGTAGACAGCGGGCAGCGTCCCGCCCCAATCACCCTGCCAATAAGAGATGTCGGAATGGCAGATCGCGCAGGCTCTGACGTCAATGGCAACCTCTTCCGCCCCGGGCGCGGCGATCGACACATCCTCAATCACCAGTGGCTTGCCGAATTCCCTGCAGACAGCCGCACGCATGGCGCTCCTCCCGAAAATGCTCCATCGCAGCACTTACGGCTACGTCCGGAAAAACTCTAGGCCATGATTTGAATGAAACGCAATCGGCTGATTGAAGAGCTGCGGCGATTGACGAAAAACCTGTGGCAGAGGCGAATCGGATCGGCCGCCGCAACTTACTCCAGAAGCATTTTCTGCCAGTGGCCGTCAGCACTTTCGATGCGGGTAGCCTGCTCCTGTTGCCAGCGGTCGCGTACGACATGACTGTAGTTGAGAAAGAGCCTGTCATCGACGATGGTAAAGGCGGTCGGGTCCACTGCAGCCTGGTAGCCTTCTGACAGGCCATAAGCGCAATAGCCACCATAAGCGGGGACGTAACGTTCCGGATTCGCCTCGAACGCAGCGCGGTTCGCCTCGGTTGAGAAGCGGTATACGGCGCCTTCATATTCTGCTGCGATCGAAGCCATCCCTTCGACCGGCTTGCCCGTTTCGAAATAAGCGACCGGATCGTAGCCCTGGATCGCGATACCATCGCCATTGAGATTGAGCGGGGCGGCAAGAACGGCTGTCATGCATGTGAAAAAAATCGCTAGCGCAATGCTTATCAGACGTGACATGGGTCGGACCTCCATTGTTTAGGCATCTCAATCAAATCGGATCACTCCATCACGCGCCAATGAAATCCACGTGACATCTCAACGGGCGATTGAGAAATCACGACCAGTTGCCATCAGAAATCAGAATTGCCAGCCGGCCTGTAAGCCGGGTTCTGTAGGGCTTCGGGCAAAGCCCGAAGCGTGGTGCCATTCATCTGGGGCGTCCGTTACCGAACGCCTCATGCAACCCACCCGGACAACTGGCCTGGAAACCGGCAGGGAGGCGAACCTCCCGCGTTGTCCCTATTCGGTCTTGCTCCCGATGGGGTTTGCCGTGCCACCCCCATTGCTGGCGGCGCGGTGGGCTCTTACCCCACCATTTCACCCTTACCAACCGGCGAACCGGTTGGCGGTATACTTTCTGTTGCACTTTCCCTTGGGTTCGCGGCAATGCCGCTCCCCAGCCGGATGTTATCCGGCATCGCGTTTCCATGGAGCCCGGACTTTCCTCCATCTTCGCCTTTCGGCATCGAAGACAGCGGTCACCCGGCCGGCTGGCAGAGCCGAAATAAGGCTGCGCCACACCAAAGGTCAACAAAAACCGGTAGCGATCTCAGACGAAACCGAAGCCAGGCGGCTTCGAACACCAGAAGTGGGCCAATCGGCCAGTATCCTGTAGCCGGTGACACAACCACTACTGAAAGCTGAAATTTCAGTTTTTTTCAAATGCCGGGACGTATAGGTTAATCTTAAATGCAGATACACTTCCACTACCGATTAACGCTTCCGGTCATTTCCCAATAATACCGTGCTCAATGAAAAATCTAAGAAATTCTCGGTATAAATGTCGGGTCCGTCGCTATCTTGTTCGGCTTCAAGATGACGAATGCTCTTATTGCAGGAGCAAATTTACAGAGACCAGTTCAACGAGAGCAACGATCCAACATAAAAAGGCGAAAATGGACGGCGGGATGGATGATCTGAGCAATCCCGCGGCGGATTGCCTGCACTGCTATCAGCTTCGTCGCAAGAGGAGGAATGCCACCCGTCAGAAACTCAGGGCTTGCGCTTCAAGCGGCACCCTTGCTCAAAACCGGCCCTTTGAAATACTCACCGGGGCCGCGTCAGATTTTTGTCGTGTTTCTGCGCTTGGTTAACGAAGTATTCACAGGAAAGCCAAAGGCTCCTGAATAATTCAGAATCAATACAATCAGGCATCGAAATGGATAAGCGGCAGTTTCTATTAGGCTCGATTTCTCTATTCGCAGGCGGTTCGATCGCACCTTGGTTGCAACGCGAGGCGCGGGCCGAGACCTACAAGAACGTCAGCTACGGCGCGGAAGAGCTCGATATCTACAAGCCCGACGGCGTACAGAACGCCCCCGTGGTCATGTATGTGCATGGCGGTGCGTGGCGGGCCGGCAGCAAACGCAAAGTTGGCTCAAAGGCGCGCTACTACAACAGCCGCGGATATGTCTTCGTCTCCGTGGGCTATACGCTCTATCCGCGGGCCAACGCCGAGAAGCAGGCGGTACAGGTGGCAAGTGCCGTCAACTGGTTCAAGGCCAATGCCGCACGGTTCGGAGCGGACCCGAACCGGATCGCGCTGATGGGCCATTCTGCCGGTTGCCACCTTGTGGCGATGGCAACGCTCTCCGGCGCAACGACGCCCAAGCTCCTTATCCTGAATGATACCGGCGCCTATGACATCGCCTTCCTGGCCGGACTGAACAACGGGCGAGTTCCCACGCTCTATTCGGCCCTTGATCGCAAGGACAAGTGGAAGCGCTGGTCACCGATCAGCTACGTCCGGAATCGGCGTCAGCCCCCTGCCCTGGTAATCTGGTCGGGCGGGCGCAACCGCGACAAGATTTCGAAGCATTTCGCCAATGCGCTGGAAGCCGCAGGCAATCTGGTTTTCCGTTTCGACGGCAAAGGCTACAGCCATTTCTCGATCAATTCCTCGATCGGGCGCGGTTCCTCATCGGTAACGAAAGCGATCGACCAGTTCCTGCAAAGGCTCTAACCAAGATCCTAATCGCCGCGATGGCTTAGCCGTTTCTTTCGCCTTGATCTAGCCAAACTCGGCCAGGCTTGCTTCGACGGGGATTGCGCCGCGTGTCGAATGTTGTGAAACGCAAAAAGGCATAGAATTCCCAAGACAGCTATCGATAAGGAACAGCCAGCCAGACCACTTCACGTTAGGGACAATTATCCCCCCCCTCGCTAATCAATGGCCACAGTGTTTCCCCTCAAGTAGACAAAAAAGGACCGCAAAGCGGCCCTTTCGTCGAGTTTAACTCTGGCAGACACACCTGCTCAGATATAGCGCTGCACTTTCTTGCAGTAGTTCGCGCTGATCGGGTTCATGCGCCGAGCGCCGTGACCAGCATTATATTTCAGGATGGTACCGCAGACCGAGCCGCCACCCAGTTGGTGGGCCTTGCCGAGATATTTCATCCCCCATTTGATGTTGGTCTCGGGATCGTAGAGTCCTTTTACCGAGCCACGATACCCCATCAGGCGGGCGGTCGCAGGCTTGATCTGCATAAGCCCGATTTCCCCGGCAGCCCCACGAGCATTTGCGCGGAAATTGCTCTCGACGCGAACAACCGCCGTCGCAAGGTTTAGCGGAACACCATTGGCGGCGGCGTATCGAGCGATTATGGCTGCGTATCGCGCATTTCCAGCAACTGCCGATCCGGCTCTGCCTGCAACCCCTGCTTTGGCTGCCAGTTTGTTTGCCTCGACGGTTGCTTCTCTGGCCTTTTCCAACAATGCTTCATGACGCTCCTTGAAGAAGCCTTTCTGAGTATCGCTCATATTGGCCATCAGCTTTTCGTAGGCGGCTGCCTGTTTCTCGGCAAATTCCGCGCGACGCTTCGCTGCGTCCGCGTCGCGCTTCGCAGCCGCCACGGAGGGCTTTTCCCCGATTTGCTGGCTTTCGCTGCGCGATTTCATCTCGGTGACCGACGATCCCAGAAGGCCGGTCATGGCGAAAGTACTTTTCGTCGAAACCGCCCCGAAGCCCTTTAGCGTTGCCGGCATTTCGGCATGGGCAGTCTTTGTGAAGTCCGAAGTTGGAACGAGAAAGATGGTTACCGCAGCCGCAACGGCCGCGTGCTTGAACATGCTTAACATGAAAACCCCAATAATGGTTGAATCTCTTATCACGGCCCCAACAGTCCATCCCTTGTCGAGAG
>JAHEHW010000126.1 GCA_024639745.1 Salaquimonas sp.
CATCCAATTCTGTCTCATCATTGAGGATGACGCGGGTAAATTCGCGACCACCCTCTGTTGTAGCAATCGGCGTATCTTCTGGCACCCCGGCCTTTTCCAGGTGTTCGCGCGTCAATGTTGATCCGGAAATGGTCAGAATGCCGGCACGTTTTCGCGGTGGCAGCAGCCGATTTACTAGCGCCACCTGCATCAGCGAGGAGGTTAGTACCGGTATCTGAACGGCCTCAGCGATCTCATCCTGGAACACAGATAGGAAGCCGCAATTGCTCGTAATGCCGTCAACACCGTCGCTGGCCAGTTCCCGTGCCGCATCAACAAAGACCCCGAGCAAGCCCTCGCCCCGCTTGCGCACCACGCGATCGGGCGATGCAGACCGCACGACCTTGTAGTGAACGGGAAACGGCCAAGTTAGTGCATTGCCCATATCACCAGGGATGCGCGGAAATTTGGCGTCAAGCATCAAGATGCCGACCGACGTTCCATAGACCGATTTGCCGCCATGCGCCTTCATGTCAGACTCGCGCCATGATCTGATTGTGCTCCTGCTTGGTGAGGCTAACGCGGCCTTCACTCAAGCTGGCGCTCGCTGTACACCCGATTTCTGGTTGACACAATGACGGGTGCTTCACAAGATAAAACCCTGCATACAGCTCTGCGCGCGATGGAAACGCGCGTCTTGCCGGCGAGCAGGAAGGCCGTCCAGTGAGCAGGAGTGACGCGTGACCGCGGACCATTCGAACCAGTTGACCGGTGCGGAGGCGATGGTCCGGATGCTCCAGGCGTATCAGGTTACCCATATGTTCGGACTGTGCGGCGACACCTCGCTTCCATTCTACGATGCGTTGATCCGGTACGATCACGGCATCACCCATTATCTCACGCGCGATGAACGCCACGCCGCCTACATGGCCGATGGATACGCCCGTGTTTCGGGCAAGCCAGGTATTTGCGAGGGCCCATCTGGGGGAGGCGCCACTTATATCTTGCCCGGCGTCGTCGAAGCGAATGAGAGTTCCATTCCAATTCTGGCCATCACCACTGATATTTCAACCACGGCGCGCGGCCGCTATCCCCTGACGGAACTGGACCAGACAGCGCTGTTCCACCCGCTAACGAAATGGAACCTGTCCATTGATGATGCCGCCCGCCTGCCATCGGCGGTCCGCGCGGCGTTTCGTGCCATGACGACTGGCCGACCGGGTGCGGCGCATCTGGCATTGCCCTTCGATACGCAAAAGGCGCCGGTCGACCAGACCGAGATCTGGGCCGAGGAGCGACACACAACTTACCCCGCCGAACCGGCCGCGCCCCTGACGGATGCCATCATCGAGGCTGCCGATATCCTAGTTGGAGCAAAATCCACGATCGTGATATGCGGCGGCGGCCCGGTCATCGCCGGTGCCTTTGACGAGATAAGGCAGCTGGCGGAACTGCTCGACATTCCGATTGCAACGACCGTATCGGGCCAGGGCATCATTGCAGAAACCAGCGATCATGCGCTCGGTGTCATCGGTTCCAATGGCGGCGTGCCTTCGACACGTACCGCTGTCGATGAGGCTGATGTGGTCGTCTTCGTCGGTTGCCGCGCAGGATCGGTCACAACGGAACGCTGGCGCTCTCCGAAACCGGGCACGACGATCATTCATATTGATAGCGATCCGATGGTGATTGGCGCCAACTACTCTTCAGCCGTTGCGATATGCGCGGATGCAAAATTAGCGGCCGCGGCTCTGGTTGCCGAACTTGAAAGCCGCGGCCCGCTTCCTGGCCAACGTGGCCGGGAACGGGCCAAAACGGCCTGGACTCGAAAACTCGCTGATTTTGGTCCGCTGGCTGAATCGGCTGAAACCCCGATACGGCCGGAGCGTGTTGTTGCCGTGCTGGCCCGTTATCTTGAAGACGATGGGATCATCACCGCAGATCCGGGGACGCCCTGTCCCTATCTCTCCGCGCACTACCGGTGGCGCAAATCCGGACGTAACTTCATCACCAACCGCGCCCACGGCGCGCTCGGTTATGCCCTGGCTGCGGCGGTCGGTGCGCATGCCGCGCGACCGGACGTCAAGACCGTTGCCGTAATGGGCGATGGGTCCTTTGGCTTCTGTTGCGGCGAATACGAGACAATTACCCGCTATCGCATGCCGATCACCTCGATCGTCTTTTCGAATTCCGCTTATGGCTGGATCAAGGCCGGGCAGAACTCTGGCTTCGGGAAGCGTTTCTACAATGTCGAATTTGACCGCACCGATCATGCTGCCGTTGCCAGTGCATTCGGCGTCCGATCCTGGCGTGTCGAGCATCCCGACGACTTGGACCGAGTGCTAATCGAGGCGCTCGCCCACGATGGCCCGACGCTGGTCGACGTCATATCTCAGCCGCTGCATGAAGCAGCAGCGCCGGTTTCGGAATGGGTGGCCTGACATGCCGGGGACGCTGACTGACGAACGAATCACGGGTTTCGATGTCTGGCATTGCTCGATCCCGGTAACCGGTCGGCGCGATCACGGCATCGGATCGGTGGCCGGAACCGTAGAAGTCGTCATCCTGCGGCTGTCGAGTGAAGGCGGTTATTGGGGTTTCGGCGAGGCATCCCCCTGGACCGTATTCACCGGCACCCCGGAGGCAAGTTTTGCCGCTCTGGACCGCTATTTTCGGCCGCTGGTGATCGGAAAGCGAGTGTCGGATCACGCGCAAATTATGGCGGAGGCGCAAGCAGCGGTCGTCCATTGCACCGAGGCCAAGGCGGCGCTCGAAACCGCCCTTGCCCACCTGGCAGGAACGCACATGATCGGCGCCACTGAGCAGATTACGCTTGGCTGCGAGTTCTACCAAGCTCGCTATTTCCTCACCGAAGATTTGCTTGCTGAATCGTTTCCCATTAGCAATGGCCATGTGCAAGTGCCCGACGGTCCCGGTCTCGGCTTCGAACCGGATATCGACAAGGTACGAAAATTTGCATTTCGCTGTTCAACCGAGCGCGCTGCATGAATAACAACCCAAAACGCGTTGCAGTCATTGGTGCCGGCATTGTCGGCGTGTCCACCGCGATCTGGCTTCAGCGCGGCGGCCACGAGGTCGTGCTGATTGACAAGGCAGGTCCGGGTGAAGGTACGAGTTTTGGCAACGGTGGCGTGCTCGCTTCCTGTTCCGTGGTTCCGGTAACGGTGCCGGGTCTGCTGTGGAAGGCGCCGCGCATGCTGGTTGATCCGAACCAGCCGCTGTTCATCAAATGGCGTTACCTGCCGAGGTTGGCGCCCTGGCTGATCCGCTATCTTGGTCACGCCAATGCCGAGGCGGCGAAGCGCCGGGCCGATGCCCTCTACCCGATCATTGGCGACAGCCTTGCCGATCATCAGGAGCTCGCCGCGGGGACAGGCGCGGAAAAATGGATCATCGGGTCCGACTATCTTTTTCTCTACAATGACCGCGCTCACTTCGAGAGTGATTCGTTCGGCTGGTCCGTTCGCGGCGCACAAGGTTTCGCGTGGGATATCCTCGAAGGCAAGGCATTCAAGGACTACGATCCCGCCTATGGACCGTCTCTCGACTGCGCGGTGCGGTTGAAGAACCATGGTCGCATCGCCGATCCCGGCCAATACGTGAAAGATCTTGCCGCCCATGCGGAGAGAAACGGCGCGCGCATCCTAATTGCTAAGATCGATGATATCGTTCGCAAGGGCGGTCGAGTAACCGGTGTCCGGGCTGCAGGCGAAACGATTGCCTGCGATGCCGCAGTCATCGCAACCGGCGTTTGGTCCGGCCCTTTGGTCAGGAAACTTGGGCTCTCCATCCCACTTGAGAGCGAACGTGGCTATCATCTTGAACTATGGGAACCGAACATCATGCCCCGCTCGCCGGTGATGGTTGCCAGCGGCAAGTTCGTGGCAACCCCGATGGAGGGTCGGCTGCGACTGGCCGGCATTGTCGAATTCGGCGGCTTGGATACACCACCCTCGCGCGCGCCCTTCGAACTGCTCAAGCGAAACATCAGGGCTGCGATCCCGGGGATTGCGTGGAAGGAGACCGCCGAATGGATGGGCCATCGTCCCTCGGTGGCGGATTCGATTCCCGTTATTGGTGAGGTTCCCGGCATAAACGGTGCCTTCCTCGGCTTTGGCCATGATCACGTAGGTCTGACCGGCGGCCCGAAGACTGGGAGACTGTTATCGCAGCTTGTCTCGGGCCTCAGTCCGAACATGAATCTTGCACCCTACTCGCCAAATCGGTTTCAATAGGCTTTAAATATTTCCGAAACGCCAAGACAGGGAGAAAAACATGAAGAACTTGAAGACATTGATGGCCGCCACGGCGATTACCGCGATCGGCTCAGGCGTTGCCTCAGCTGAAACCTGGGACATGCCAATGGCCTATGCCGCTACAAACTTCCACTCAGAGGTGGGAGCCAATTTCGGCAAATGTGTTACCGAAGGCACAAGCGGTAACCTTGAGATCGTGACCCATCCATCTGGCTCGCTTTTCCCCGGGAACGAGATCAAGAGGGCAGTGCAGACTGGCCAGGCCAATATCGGTGAGCGTCTACTTTCCGCACACCAGAACGAAAATCCGCTTTACGGCGTCGACTCAATCCCCTTCCTCGTCTCGTCATTTGATGAACATGAAAAGCTCTGGGAAATCGCGGGCCCCAAGGTCGCCGAGGTGCTGGCGGAAGACAATCTGCACTATCTCTACTCTGTGCCCTGGCCGCCGCAAGGGTTCTACTTTAACAAGGAAATCAACTCGGTAGCCGACATGGAAGGTATCAAGTTCCGTTCCTACTCCACCGCGACCGCGCGCATGGCCGAACTGACCAAGATGCTGCCCGTCCAGGTCGAGGCTGCTGAGCTTTCTCAAGCGCTCGCCACCGGCGTCGCTGAAAGTTTCATCTCATCCGGCGCTACCGGCTATGACCGCAAGGTTTGGGAGCATTTGAGCCATTTCTATGAAGTGGATGCCTGGTTGCCCCGCAACGCCGTATTTGTGAACATGGACGCCTGGAACGGCCTCGATGATGCAACAAAGGCTGTCATGGAAGAATGCGCGGCAAAGGCCAAGAAAGAGGGTCTCGCCCGCTCCAAGGAGTATACGCAATTCACCCTGAACGGCCTCAAGGAAGGGGGTATGGCGGTGCAGCGCGCTGGTGATGCTCTTGTCGAGGAACTGAAGGCCATCGGCGCCACCATGACGGAGGAGTGGCTTGCAAATGCGGGTGAAACCGGAAAGGCCATCATCGACTCCTACCAGTCAGCGAATTAGGCCAAACGGCCGGGTCGAGAAAGACCCGGCCCATCGAACTTAACGTGGATAGATGCAATGGCGGCAGCGCGCGCGTTAAGGCGCATACTCGACACACTCTATTTGATTGGCGGCGTCGTTGCGTCGCTTTTCCTTATCGCGATCCTCGTTATCATTATACTGCAGATGCTGGCACGCTGGACTGGACAGGTTTTTCCGGGCGCGACCGACTATGCCGGTTATTGCATGGCGGCCGCCTCTTTTTTCGCATTCGCATACGCGCTCAACCACGGAGCCCATATTAGGGTTTCAATCGTGCTTAGCGCACTCGGTTCAAAGCGGCGCTGGGGCGAAATCTTTTGCTTCGGGGTTGGCACGGTCATTGCCAGTTATTTCGCGTGGTACGCGGTCAAAGGCACTTACGTCTCTTGGCGCTGGAATGAGATTAGCCAGGGCCTCGACAAAACGCCGATCTGGATACCGCAGATTCCCATGGCTGTCGGCGCGATCCTGCTTGCGATCGCCTTCTGGGATCATCTCGTGCAACTCATTATCCACGGCAACCACCGAATCAACGCCGATCTCGTCGACCAAAGCCACGCGGAGTAACCCGGCATGGAACAACTTGCTCCGATCGCGATCTTCCTCTTCGTCCTCTTCTTCCTGCTAGGTTCTGGTGTCTGGGTGGGCCTGGCGCTAATGGGCGTGGCCTATGTCGGAATGGAGCTTTTTACTTCGCGCCCCCCTGGCGACGCGATGATTACCCGTGTTTGGGGCGCATCTTCCTCTT
>JAHEHW010000127.1 GCA_024639745.1 Salaquimonas sp.
GCGAAGCCTGAAAAAGGCCATCCGCTTCAGCATAGAGGTTTACCCGCCCTGTGCCGGCAGTGTCGATCCGTATATTGGCCATCCTCAGCGCACGGGCAAGGCGCTCCGCTGCGCGGTTTTCATCGATGTCGCCGGCTTCCGGTATAGCAACGACAAGGGCCTCCATACCGGTTTGCCGGATCACCTGAAGGTCTTCGCCGGATAGCCGCTGACCCTTTTTGATCGATACTCCGCCATGCTTCAGCGAATGCGCCAGAATTGCGCCTTCGCATTGCTCAAGCGGAAAGGATCCGAATTTCATGCCGTGGCCGCGTCTTTGGAACGCAGCTTCGAAAAATCGCGTTTTCGCAAGCTGGAAATGATCTCCGCCAGCACCGCAACCGCAATTTCCTGCGGATTTGCCGCCCCGATATCGAGACCGATCGGCGCGTGAATGCGATCAAGTTGCGCATCGGCAAGACCTTTTGCCCGAAGACGTTCCAATCGTTTGCCGTGCGTTTTTCGGCTGCCGAGAGCCCCGACATAAAAGCAGTCGGCTTTCAATGCCTCGGCAATCGGATAATCATCGATCTTGGGATCATGCGTGACGGCGCAAAGGGCCGTATAAGGATCAAGATCGCCCCGTTGCAGAACCTCTTCAGGCCAATCGGCAACCAGCTTTATATCGCCAAACCTGTCCTCGCTGGCAAAGGCAGTGCGCGGGTCAATCACCTCGATATCGAACCCGGCGATCTTTGCTATTGGCACAAGAGCTTGAGAAATGTGAACCGCCCCGATGACGACGATACGGGTTGCAGGCACATGCACGTTCAGGAAGTACTCGCGGCCATCGATGTGGTGAATACCCGATTTTCCACTCTTGAAGGCCTTGTCGATCGCCTCGCCCAGCGTTCCGGTGACTGCTTCGCCTTCAAAAACCACGCGATCTCGGCCATCGCCAAGATCTGTCACCAGAACCGCTGCCTTACGCGTCCGGCGTGCTTCATTGAGCCGTTTGAGGCAGTACGGATCCATCAGCCCACCCGCTCTACATAAACCCGGATCTTGCCACCGCAGGAAAGGCCGACTTCCCAGGCAGTCTCATCGGCAACCCCGAATTCCAGAAGTTTCGGCTCGCCCGTTTCGAGCACATCGCCCGCTTCGCTGATCACCGCGCCTTCCACGCAACCGCCCGAAACGGATCCTTCGAAATTTCCCTGGTCGTCGATCACGAGATGAGAACCAACGGGACGAGGGGCCGAGCCCCAAGTTTCGACAACCGTGGCTACTGCGACTTCCCTGCCCTCTTTCATCCAGGCTTCGGCAATATCCAGTTCGGCCGAAAGGCTTCCGATGTTTGTCTCGATAGCGGTCATTCTGTTCTCACTCCAATCGATAGAGCATGACCGGGTATCCGGTCAAAACGGCCTTTGCCACTATTATGTGTTACTGAGCATGGATCGCTTCAAGCCATTGACGCGGATCATGACGATGATCCGCGGGTTCGGAAAGTGCCGAACACAAATCTGCCAATGCATCGAGCGAGTGCACCGGCCGGAATTCATCTACATGTGGCAATATCGTCCGAATGCCCCGTGCTTTCACCTCGAACCCCTCGAAACGGAGCAGTGGGTTGAGCCAAATCAACCTGCGGCACGAACGGTGCAAACGATCGATTTCATGCTCAAGCAGATCGTCCTGCTCACGCTCCAGGCCGTCCGTAATCAGCAGCACGATAGCCCCCTGTCCCAATACGCGGCGCGACCACTTCAAATTGAATTCGTGCAGATTGGCACCGATCCGCGTTCCGCCCGACCAGTCTTCAACCGCATCGGCGCATTCCGCCAGCGCCTGGTCGGGATCCTTTCGGCTAAGTTGCCGCGTCACATTGGTCAGTCGCGTTCCGAACAGAAAGGTATGAACCTTTTGTCGCTTCTCCGTCAGGGCGTGGAGAAAATGCAGAAAGGTACGGGAATAATTCGCCATCGAACCGGAAATATCGGCAATCACCACAATCGGTGGGTGGATGCGCTTGTGGCGCCGAAACTTTGGCAGGACGAGATCGCCGCCCGTCTTTAGCGATGAGGCAAGGGTGCGCCGCGGATCAATGCGATGCACTCTGTTCATCGGTTCGAAGCGGCGGGTTTTCACGGCCTCGACAGGCATCATCAGTTTCGACATGGCAAGCCGCGCCTCGGTAACTTCCGCCGCACTCATTTGTGCAAAATCCTTTTTGCGGAGAACTTCTTTCCCGGAAGCTGTAAGAAGCGCATCGATCTCAATCTGAGGCTTTTCAACCTCCTTCTTGTTTTCCTGCCCGGAAAACAGCGATTCCGAAACACGCGATTGAGCAGCTTTTTTCTCGAATTCCTCACGCTCGCCGGCAGCCATCGGCGAAAACATCTGCAGCATTTTCTCGACCAGATCACGTGACCGCCAGTAGAGCCGGAATGCCTCGTCAAAAACGGCATGATCTTCCCGGCGCGTGACGAATATCGAATGAAGCGTCCAGTAAAAATCATCGCGGCTCGTGAGCCCGGCGACCTCCACCGCCCGAACCGCCTCGACAATGCTCGACGGCCCTACACGCATGCCGGCGCCACGCAATATCCTGGCGAAATAGAGTATGTTTTCCGGCAATCGCCCTGATGCGTCTGCCTGTGTTTTTTCAGCCTCCGAAACCGCCAAGGCTCACTCCGCAGCCCGCATTTGGGATTTGACCTCTTCGAGAAGCTTCTGTCCCTCGCTGGACTGGATTCGCGCAATGTCGTCCTGGTATTTCAACAGAACACCAATCGTATCTGAAACCGTTTTCGGATCGAGCGCTAATTTGTCGAGCTCGATCAACGCCGTAGCCCAGTCCAGTGTCTCGGCAACGCCAGGGTTCTTGAACAGGTCCATTTCTCTCAGCCGTTGAACGTAGGCGACGATTTCATTCGAAAGCGTCTCGCCCGCCGTTGGCGCCTTGACGTTCAGGATCGCCATTTCGCGTGCTGCATCGGGATAGTCGACCCAATGGTACAGGCAGCGCCGCTTCAGCGCATCGTGAATTTCCCGTGTCCGGTTGGTCGTAATGATCACAATCGGCGGCTCCTCCGCCCGGATTGTACCAAGTTCAGGAATGGTCACCTGATAATCGGAGAGAATTTCCAGCAGGAACGCTTCAAATGCCTCATCCGTTCGGTCGAGTTCATCGATCAGGAGCACGGGCGCCCTGCCAGCTTCGCCTTCCAGCGCTTTCAAGAGTGCCCGTTTGATCAGAAAGCGTTCGGAAAAGACGCCCGCTTCCATCGCATCCTTGTTCGTATCGCCAGTCGCTTCCCGCATCCGAATCTCGACCATCTGTGCCGCATAATTCCATTCGTAAACGGCTGAGGAAACATCAAGCCCCTCATAGCACTGCAATCTGATCAAAGGTCGATCGAGACAGTCGCTCAGGACTTTCGCGATTTCAGTCTTGCCGACCCCCGCTTCACCTTCGAGAAAAAGCGGACGCTGCATTTTGAGACTGAGATATAGCACCGTCGCCAGCGCCCGATCCGGAACATAGCCGCCATCGCGCAACAGCGCTTCGGTGGCATCGATCGATTCCGGCAATTTCGTCCGGTCTGCCATCAGGATTCTCCTCTCTCTCCTTCAAGCTTGCGATAATCCCGGTCGAGATAGATCAGCGCATCACCATGGCCGTCTCTCGCAAAATCGACAACGCGGCCAAAGATCACATAATGCGTGGCAATCGCCTGAACGTCCGTGACGACGCAGTCGAGCGACATTCGCGCCCCACCGAGCACCGGAGCTCCGGTCTTGAGTTGCTGCCACGCGCCGACCCTGAACCGCTCATCCATGGAAAGCTGACCTTCTCCGGCAAAAGCACGGGCAATCTCGGATTGATCAACACAAAGCGTATTCAGCGCGAACACGCCATTCTCGATGAACCAGCGGTTTTCCTCGCGGTTGCGGTTGAGACAGAAAAGCAGGAGCGGCGGGCTGTCGGAAACAGACGTGACGGCTGTGGCTGTCACGCCACGACGGCCTGCCTTTCCGTCCGTCGTCACGACATGAACCGCACCGGCAAAACGCGCCATGCAATCGCGATACTCCTGGGAAGAAATCTGGCTATTATCTAACAAATTTGCTCACTTGGATGAATCAGTATCGTTTCGATTTTTCAGCCTCTGGGCTTGGGATTTCGGGTCTTAACGCTGCTTATCCTGGCCCGGCAGCCTGAACAGGTCTAGACATAGTCCCGCCATACGCCATTGCAATGGTTTGGACAATTGCCCTTCTGACCAACACAGCGATCCAAAAACTGTTGGATGGTGACTAACGAATGCCATTGCGCCCGACCCTCAGTCACCATAAAAACGGACAAATGAAAGCAAGAAACTCACTATATGATGTTCAAATTTGCAGTTTATCTCTTTGCCCTCGCCTGCCTTGCCGCATTTGCCGCGGCTCCGGGAAACGCTCGAGCCGAGTGGAATATCGGCATCTCGCTACCACTGGCGGCCAATGCCAGGCCGCTCGCGGAACAGTTTCTGAACGGCGCTGAGCAGGCAGTCGCCACTCACAATCAAAAAGGCGGCGAGACAACCCGCCTGACCGTCGTCGATGATGGTTGCGACCCGGAACTCGCCGGACTTGCAGTTGACGATCTGAAGGCCGCCGACGTGGATATAGTCACCGGCCTTATCTGTAACGACTCAGTCTACACGCTGGCCGACGCACTGGATTCGAAAACGCCATTGCTCGTGGCAGGCGCGCGGTCGGTCCGTATTCTCAAGGACCGGGAACGCCGTCAGTGGAACGTCTGGCAAATCGCTCCGGATGATCTGGCGGCGCCGCGCGCCGCTGCAGAAATCCTTTCCCGGCGATGGGAAGCCGAACCTTTTGCCATCGTCGATGACGGCACCGTTTACGGACGAAATATGGCGGATGGGTTCCGCACCGCGATGGAGGAACTCGGCTTTCCTGCCCAATTTCAGGATACCTTCCGACCGACCCAATCGACCCAGGCACGCCTTGTAAGGCGATTGCGCCGCGCAGGAACCACCCATGTCTTTGTTGGCGCCTCTGCAGAAGACATTGCCATGATCGCAAGGAACTCGGCGGAACTCGAGATACCGCTGGTAATCGCGGGCGGCGAGGAGCTCGGTATCCTCCCGTTTTTCGAACCGGAAAACCAACCCCCGGCGGGCCTTCTGGCTGTTCTGGCGAAGAACGAAGACCTCATCAGCAGGCCGGCTCGGATCGACCCGGAAGACCCTTCTGCGGAAAACCTGCTGGAAGCGCTCGGCCCGCCGCCATACGAGCTTCTGGGTATGCAGGCAGTTGAAATTGCGCTTGCTGCTCTCGCCCAAAACGCCGAGAACCCGACGGAAGCGCTTTCGGGAAAACGCTTCGAAACCCGCCTTGGTCCCGTTGCCTTCTCGCCAAAAGGTGCAAATACCACTCCCTATTTTGCGCTGTACCGCTGGAACGGAGAGCGTTTCTTGAAGGCGGACGACCCGTCATGACCCGCAATCTTATTACCGATGTCGCCGGATTGCGGGTTGGCAACACGGAGGACGAAGCAGCAATCAGCGGCACCACCGTCCTTCTGTGCGACGAGCCCGCCGTCGCCGCCTGCGATATTATGGGCGCAGCCCCCGGCACACGCGATATCGCCCTGCTGGAACCGGAAAACACCGTTGACAGAATCGACGCAATTTTCCTGTCCGGCGGCTCCGCCTTCGGACTCGATGCCGGTGGCGGCGTTCAGGCGGCGCTGCGTGAAAATGGCCGTGGCTTCGATGTTCTCGGTCACCGGGTGCCCATCGTTCCAGGCGCCATCATCTTTGATCTGGCGAACGGTGGCGACAAGAACTGGGGTCGCGTGCCGCCTTATTGGGAACTTGCCTATCGCGCCACGCTGAACGTGTCGCTCGATTTCGAAATG
>JAHEHW010000128.1 GCA_024639745.1 Salaquimonas sp.
GTCGATTACTGGGACCGGCTTGGCTGGAAAGATACGTTTGCCAGCGCCGAGCATACCGAACGGCAATGGCAATATGCCCGAGCGCTTGGTGAGCGGCAGGTCTACACTCCGCAAGCTGTCATCAATGGCAGGGCGCATCTGATCGGCTCCAAGAAACAGGCGATTGTCGATCAAGCAAAAGCTTTCAGCGCTGGCGGCGAAGGCATGGGGACGCCTATCCGCCTATCAATGGATGGCGACATCATAAAACTGAGTATCCCCGAAAATGCGCTGCAACATCATGCAACGCTTTATGCCGTCTATTTCAATCCCTCCGAGGATGTGGAGGTTCTAGGCGGCGAGAACGCGGGGCGCACCCTCACCTACACCAATATTGTCGGCAAAACCGAAATGATCGGCATGGTCGGACGTAAGGGGCTTCAACTCGATTTCCTGGCCACCGATATGCGGCACAAGGGTTATGACGGCTGCGCCTTGCTGCTGCAGATGAATGGACCGGAAGGGCTTCCCGGCCCTATCATTGGTGCAAGCGTGATCACCGACCTTTAGGATTCTTGGCGTGTTAGATCGTTGAAAAAAAGAAACCGGTGCGAGCATCGGTCTTTTCAGTTCGGGGATTGAATGCCTTCAGTCAGTATCAAGAGTGAATCGGTCCGGCCGAACGCCTTGGGGGCTGGGGGGGCTGAAAACCAAATGCATTCAGGCCGGACCATCTGAGGCGAATTCAAGTTGAAATTCGTTCTTGTCTGCAACGTGGTTGAAATGCGGCAGAAACAAGATTTCTGTCCATCGGTGGAATTAATCAGGACTTGCATTCGAGCATTCAAGGATTCAATATCGAACAGCAGATCAACCTACCTGGGTAAAAATCGCTTATGGATGAAAACCAGTTCGTTCAAAAAACCGCTCTTTCGGCTTCTTCCGGTGAGAGTGATGACTGCGAGACTGGCACAATCAAGCGAGACAATGTGGTGAGTCTTTCGCCTGTCGTACGACGTGGAGAAGCTACTGCGCAGCCTGCGGGTCAGATCGTTTCCTTTAACCGCCGGGAGCTTGACCAGATCCTGCGGGTCTACGGTTTCAAGGTTGCCGAAGGAGAATGGCGCGACTACGCCATTGATATGCTCAAGGACCGCGCTGTCTTTTCAGTGTATCGGCGGACGAGCGAAGTTCCCATGCACTGTATCGAAAAAGTCCCGAAGCTTGCACGCAAGCAAGGCACTTTTGTCGTGACGGGGAGCGATGGCAGAATCCTGAAACGCGGGCATGATCTCGATCAGGTGCTGAAAGTCTTCGATAAAAAGCCGAAGCTCAGGCTCGTGTGAATCAACAACGATCACCGTGGCGTTTCATCTCAATTCCCGACCCCCTGAAAAGACGAGCCGGAACGCCTTCTTGCAGCGGTGAAGACAAGGATCCCCATCCGAGCTCACGCTGCATCATGACGGAGTCGAGCCAGCGCCCATGCTTCCAGCCGACATCGGTGAATGTGCCCGTCATGTGAAACCCGCAACCTTCGTGAAGTGCAACGGATGCACGATTATCGGAATCGCCTATGATGGAAACCATCTGTCTGAAATCGAGCGCCGCGCAGATTTCGATCAATTCCATTAGCAGGGTCTTTCCGTATCCCTGCCCTCGCATCCCCTCATCAAGATAAATGGAATTTTCAACGGTCCAGCGATAGGCAGGGCGTGCCCTGTAGGCTCCCGCATAAGCGTAGCCAACGAAACGAGGGCCTGTCTCCATTATGAGATAAGGATAGCCCTTGTCGGTTATGTCGAGCATCCGGTTTTTCATCTCGGCTTCATTAGGCACGGTTAATTCAAAGCTCGCGGTTCCATGCGCCACTGCCTCGGCATAAATTGCCGTAATAGCCGGGATGTCGGCTTCGCAGACCGGACGGATCGTATAGGCCATGGGTCTAGTTCTCCAGCGTACTGAGCTGCTCTTTTCGGCTCGGGGCAGCAAGGCCAGATAAGCCAGCTTTCTTTCACGTTCAAGCCAGACCACGAACGCGCAAAAAAAAGCGCCCAACCGGGCGCTTTCAGAAGTTTGGTTCAGAGACCTGCCTTACTCGCGGTTTCCGAGGAAGTGCAGCAAGAACATAAAGAGGTTGATGAAGTCGAGGTAGAGC
The DNA here is from genome assembly GCA_024639745.1 of Salaquimonas sp. Taxonomy (GTDB): domain Bacteria; phylum Pseudomonadota; class Alphaproteobacteria; order Rhizobiales; family Rhizobiaceae; genus Salaquimonas. The sequence continues at coordinate 2,138 of JAHEHW010000128.1, forward strand.
GAAAGCGCCCCCATGATTGCCGTCCGGCCCATCATTTCCTCGTTGCTTGCAACCACATCGTACATATTCTTGATACGCTGGGTATCCCAAGCCGTCAGGCCTGAGAAAATAAGTACGCCGATTACCGAAATCGCGAACTGAAGCGCGCTCGATGCCAAGAAGATATTGACGACCGAGGCGATGATCAGCCCGAAAAGACCCATTACAAGGAACGATCCCACGGCCGAGAGATCACGCTTGGTAGTGTAACCGTAAAGGCTCAATCCACCAAATGCAGCCGCGGTCACGAAGAAGGTCTGCGCGATCGATGCGCCGGTAAACACCAGAAAAATCGATGACAGCGAAACACCCATTACGGCCGCGAAGGCCCAATAGGTCATCTGCGCGGCACCGAAGCTGAGCTTATTGATGCCGAAAGACAGCACCATGACAAACGCCAATGGTGCCAGCATGATCACCCATTTAAGCGGGCTGCCGTAAACGGCTTGAGCGAAAGCCGGATTGTTCATTGCGATGTTGGCCGTGCCAAGCGCAAAGATACCGGTCACGGCGAGCGCCAAAGCCATATAGTTGTAGACCCGGAGCATATATGCCCGGAGGCCTTCATCGATATCCGCTCCTGCCCTTCCGCCGGCAACATTCCCGGTCGCATAAGGGTTATTGCGAAAATCTGCCATAAACTCTTCTCCTATCGTCGAAACTCGCCCCATTAACGGGATTGCCATTCGAATATGGTATGCCTCAAATCCGTGTTCAAGTTTATTTGAGTCAATAACGTTTTTGTGAAGTCCCCCAATTCTTGTATTCTCAGCCTTCAGAGCTCACGCAAAACCGGAGCCGCCTTCTGACCAAGGATGCGCCAGGTGCCGATCAGTCCAAAACCGACTGTCGTCACCAGGGCGATCAAAACCGTCACGACAGCAACTGACGGCAGGAACAGATACGGAAAATCCATGATCCTGGCGATTACGAACCAGGCTGCCGCACCTCCTGCCACAAGCGCGAACACGGCGGTTGCCGCACCTAGCATTAGATACTCATAGATAAAGGTCCGGGTGAGCTTGCCGCGCGTAGCACCCAGCGTTTTCAAGACGACAGCGTCATGCACCCGCGCCCGGTTACCTGCCGCCAGGGCGCCACCGAGAACCAGAACGGAAGCTATCAGCGCAACGCTCGCGGCAGCGCGGATTGCCGTTGCAAGCTGGGAAATCAGACGATTAACCGTGTCTAGAGCTTCGCGAACCCTGACGCTTGTAACCGTCGGATAAGCATCGGCGACGGCACGAACGATGCGGCCATCACGCTCATCCACCCGTTCTGTCGATTGCTCTTCGTCAAGGGTCAGGGTTGCAATATGAGAATGCGGCGCACCGGCAAAGGTATTCGGCGAAAATACCATCACGAAATTGATCGCCAGGCTCTCCCATTCGACATTTCTCAAGGAAGCAATTTTCGCGGTGATATTTCTGCCAAGAACGTTCACCCTGATCTCGTCACCAATATCCAGGTCAAGTTCGCCAGCCTCTTCTGCAGAGAATGAGACCAGCGGCTCCCCTGTATAATCCGCTGGCCACCACTCGCCCTTGGAAAGGGTCGAATTTTCAGGAATATTCGTCGCATAGGTTAGGCCGCGATCACCGCGCAAGACCCAGCCGCCTTCCGATCCTACCGGATATTCCCCTGAAGGGATGCCTTTCAACGAAATTATCCGCCCCCGCAGCATCGGCACCGAAAAGATCTTCCCATCCGGCGCCAATTCCGAAAGGAGCTTCTCGAAAGGCTCCTTCTGGTCGTTTTGTATATCAACAAAGAAAAAGTCCGGAGCCCGTTCCGGCAAGTTGCCGGAAACCTGACGACGAAGGTTGCCATCGATCAGCGCAAGCGCCACCAGCAATGCCAACCCGAGCCCCAGCGATAGAACAACAGATGGCGTGAGTGAACCGGGACGATAGATATTGCCTATCGCCATTCGCAGGGGCGTCGAACGCGGATGCGGCAGGGCTGCGGCCACGTTCTGGATGGCGAGAGCGACAATCCTCAGCAGCACGAACGAAAATGCGATGGCGCCAACGAACACCGTTGCGACATACCTGTTCTCCGACATGAAAATCGCGAGCGCCACCAGGGCCAGCACACATGCAGCAAGCGCCACGATATAGACCGGTCTGGGCAGAATATTGGTTCTGGCGTCCGAATGACCACGGAAGAGATCAGTTGCCTGAATTTCCCGAGCGCGACCCAGCGGCCAGATCGCAAACGCGATCGCCGTCAGAAGTCCGTACACCGCTCCCAACATCAGGGGCGCCCATTGCAAGCCCGTTGATTGCGGGACCGGCAGAATACCTTGCAAAGCCCAACTGGCGGCAAACGGCATCAGCGCCCCGATCACAACGCCGATCGCGATCCCGATCAACGCGATCATCAGTATCTGGAACAGGTAGGTTAGGAACACGATGTCTCCGGCGGCACCAAGGCTCTTAAGTGTCGCGATAACCGGTCTCTTGTTCTCCAGATACGCGCGCACGGCATTCGCCACCCCGACACCGCCAACGATCAGCGCCGTCAGCCCTACAAGCGTCAGGAAATCTGAAAAACGCCCGATATTTCTCGAAAGAGCGGGCGCAGCGTTTTCCCTAGAGCGCAGCCGCCATCCTGTCTCCGGAAACCGACTTTCGGCCTCATCGAGAAATGCGCTGACCTGGTCCGCAGACGGGTCATCAAACCGTATTTTCCAAAGATTGGTCACAATCGAGCCCGGCCTGACCAACTCAGCACGCTCAAGGCCTTCGAGGGTCATCAGGACGCGCGGCCCAAAGCCGAAATTCTCACCCAGACGGTCAGGCTCACTGGCGATAACGCCCGCAATCGAGAATGTGCCACTACCGATGGTCAGTTCATCACCGGTTGCAACTCCGAGGCGCTCGGCGAGTAATCCTTCAACCAAAACCACGTCATCGGCGATTGTACTTGGTTCGACCCTGCGGTTCGTCAGCTCCAGCGTCCCGTAGAGCGGGTAAATATCGTCTACGGCTTTCAATTCGATAAGCGTTTGATCAGATCCGTCGGACAAACGAGCCATAGCGCGCAATTTGGCGCTACGGCTTACGGTCCCCCAATCCGAGATAAAATCGGTCTGCTCCGGGGTAAGTTGCTGCTGTTCGAGAGCGATCGACACGTCGCCGCCCAAAATGGCCTGACCCTCTTCCACGATGCCCTGCGTGATCGAGCGGGCTACGGAGTTGACCCCGGCGATCGCTGCAACGCCGAGCGCTATGCAGGCCAGAAAAACATGGAAACCGCGCAGGCCACCGCGCAGTTCCCTTATTGCGAAGCGCATTGCAAGAGCGATTGCGTTTCTACCGTGTCCCGTGCTCGCATTTATTTCTGCCGCCGGCGACGGCTGTGCCGCGACGGTCATGCCGCAGCTTCCTTCGCATCTTCGCTGTCCAAAATACGTCCGGAAGACACGCTGATCGTGACGTCACACCGCTCGGCCAGTTTCGGGTCATGTGTTACCAGAAGCAGAGTCGTGTGCTTTTCCTTCTGCTTGCGAAACAGAAGATCGGCGATCATTTCGCCGGTTTTCTTGTCAAGATTACCCGTCGGCTCATCGGCAATTATCAGTTTCGGCGAAGGCGCGACTGCCCGAGCAATGGCGACGCGCTGCTGCTCACCACCAGACATCTGCCCGGGATAGTGGTCAAGCCGGTCGCCAAGTCCCACTGCCTGCAATTCCGATGCCGCGCGTTCGTACGCATCTTCCGCCCCGGCCAATT
>JAHEHW010000129.1 GCA_024639745.1 Salaquimonas sp.
GAGCCGACATCAGTGACGATCGCTCCAGGTTTGAGGGCCGGGGCGATCTGTTCAGCCACCTTTCCGAAGGCGCCGACCGGAGTGCACAGGAATACGGCGTCAGCACCCTCGACCGCCTCTGCCGGGTCGAGTGTATATTCGTCGCCGATACCAAGCTGCCGGGCCTTTTCCAGCGTTTCGGACTTGCGGGTGGCGATCGAAATCGTGTTGGCGAGCCCGTGCTGCTTTGCCGCCAGGGCGATAGACGAGCCGATCAGGCCAATACCGATCAAGGCGATCTTATCAAAAATCGAGGTGCTCATATCCGTCGAGCCGTTCGTTATTAAAGATTGTCCGGTTTTGCCATGAAGGCGCCAAGCGCTTCGATCACTGCAGTGTTGGCTTCTTCGGTGCCAACCGTCATTCGCAATGCGTTCGGAAAGCCGTAACCCGTGACCGCGCGGAGGATCAAACCCTTTCCGGTCAGGAACGCATCCGCATCGGATGCGGTGCGTCCAGGCTCATCCGGGAAATGGACAAGCAGGAAGTTTCCGACCGAGGGGGTTACCCTGAGTCCCATTTCGCCATAGGCCTGGGTCAACCGGGCAAGCCATTTGTCATTGTGCTCAATCGCTCTTTCCATGTGGCCGCGATCCTGAATCGCGGCCACGCCCGCGGCGAGCGCCGTGCCGTTGACGTTGAAGGGACCGCGAACCCGTTCGAGGATTTCCACGATACGGCGCGGCGCATAGCACCAGCCGACCCGAAGTGCCGCAAGGCCGTGGATTTTAGAAAATGTCCTGGTCATGATGACGTTGTTGCAGGAGGAGATAAGCTCTATCCCGCTTTCGTAGTCGTTGCGGCGAACATATTCCGCGTAAGCGCCATCGAGGACCAGAATTACATTCCCTGGCAGGCCGGCCTGTAGCCGTCGTACCTCGTCAATCGGCAAATAGGTTCCGGTGGGATTATTCGGATTCGCGAGGAAGATGATACGGGTCCGGTCGGTGACCGCAGCCAGGATAGCATCGACATCGGCACATTCATCGGTTTCCTTGACTACCACCGGAACGGCGCTACAGGAGTGCGCCACGATCCGGTAAACCAGGAAGCCGTGTTCGGTGAATACGACCTCGTCTCCGGGCTCCAGAAATGCCTGTCCGACCATCGACAAAATTTCGTCGGACCCATTACCGCAAACGATATTTTCCGGATTGATCGCGTGCGCCCGGGCAATCGCTTCCTTGAGCGCGCTTGCACTGCCGTCGGGATACAGCTCGGGATGGGATGCCGAGTCGATGATTGCCTGACGTGCTTTGGGACTCGGCCCCAGGGGGTTCTCGTTCGAGGAAAGCTTGTGCAGTTTTACGCCGGCCGGCGCCCGGGATTTGCCCGGGACGTATATGTCGATATTCATGATGCCCGGTTTGGGCTGTGGCAGCATAGCGTCGCTCATTGGAAGCTTTCGGGTTGGGCGCTGTTGGCATTGTTTCGGGTCTTATTCAATCGGGGCTGTAAAATCAAAGAAAGAATCACATGTGGCCAAGCGTCAGCGCCGATGCGTCCGGCTTTCACGCAGTGCGGTACGAGGAGCTGCCTGCGGCGCCATCACAGGTACTGGAGCACGTTTGGATTTCCGCGCAGGTTGCGGAATTCCCTGGTAAAGCCGTTTGGTCGCCACGATAACTAATGCGCCGCAAAATACCGGCCAGAGCCGCGAAGCTACTTTTTCGAGGAGCGGATAAAGGCGTATCAACCCGCGATACCGAACCGGCGGGAAATTCAGCGCTTCAGTCCAGATGATAGGAGTCAGCTTCGCTTTTCTCAGCAGCACTCCAAGCTGCCGTTTCGAGAAGGGTTGCCCAGTTCCAAAAGGTGTATGTTCAAAGCGTGACCAGAGCCCGCGACGGTTGGTTGCAATGATCAGCAGGCGGCCTTCCGGCGCCAGTATGCGCCAGATTTCGTCGAGAAGCGCTGCCGGTTCGGCGACGTTTTCAAGCGCATGCATCAGGATGATGCATTCCATGGAGGCGTTGGCAACGGGAAGTTCGTCTTCATCGACGAGTGCGGTCCGCGAGGCGCCATGTGTCGGCCATCTCAGCGCGCCCTGCCGGGCCGGCATAAGCACGATGGTTTTCGGCAAGGTTTCTTCCGGCAGATAATCGAGAATAGGCAACGGGTAGCCAACGCCCATTACGGTCACCGATGACGGTATTGCCTCCACTTTTTCCAGCGCCCGCCGCAATGATTCCTTGCTGGCCCGTCCGAGGGGGGTCGCGTAAAATTCGCGGAGATCAACGACATCGACTGGCATGGTACGACCTTACGTTCAAGTTCCATCGGATTCAAACGGCGATTGGATCGCCAGTTCAGGCCGAATGGAGGCTGTAAACGATAATGATTTGGGCGGCGGCATACAGGATCCACACCGCGTAGGGCATCAATCCGCGCACGGGAGAGGTGGACAATGGTGTAAACCGATCGAGGGCGATAACGATGTCTGAGACGATGAACAGCGCGATGCCGATCAGTAACATGAAGGGGGGATTTGCGGCTTTCGCCGCCACTGCCATACCCGCTATCGCGAGCGAGTAGAAAATTACAGGCGTTTGGGAATCGCCGAGATAGGGCCACAGACGGTATAGAAGAAGGCAGATCAGCGCCGCCAGAATAATGGCAGAAAACAGGACGGGCTCAGCCGTCAAATTCACCACATCAATCTGGCGGGCGAAAAACGCCATGTAAAACAGATGACCGGCGAGAAATGCACCAAGACCTGAAAGGAAATTTCCTTCTCCTTCTAATGATAGAAAATAGTCACCCGCCGCGCAGGCGGCGAGCGCAGCAATCACGAAAGGAGAATATCCTCCCAGCAGTGCCGAGAGTGTCAGAAGCGCCACCGGAAGGGTTTTCAGTGCGCTACGACCGGGCGTCGGCAAGCGCATGACGAAGGGCAGATAGGCAATTGCTGCGGCTGCCGCCAGAAATTGTAATATGAAAGCTGGCTCAGGCATTTGCTCGACGTTTCGGTTCTCTCCCAGAGGCAAATACGGCCTCCGGCAAGAGACATGGGGTTGCAGGCGCAAGCTGCCGGCTCATTGCGGCAACCGCGAGGGCAAAGAGGGAAGCGACGCCGCCAGTCCGTTCATGGTGACCGGCGACGTCGGATCATCGAATCGGCTTTCCCGAAACAGCGTCGACGGACAAGCAATCAGGCTTTTTCCAAGGTCATCGCCACGCCCATGCCCCCGCCGATGCAAAGGGTCGCGAGGCCCCGTTTGGCGTCACGCCGCTTCATTTCGTGCAGCAGGGTGACAAGAATTCGGCAGCCCGAAGCGCCGATCGGATGGCCAATCGCGATCGCTCCGCCATTGACGTTTACGATATCGGAGTCCCAGCCCATGTCTTGGTTGACGGCACATGCCTGTGCCGCAAACGCTTCATTGGCCTCCACAAGGTCGAGGTCACCCGGCTTCCAACCAGCCTTTTCAAGTGCTTTGCGCGACGATGGAATCGGGCCGGTACCCATGATTTCCGGCGCGACGCCGGCTGTCGCCCAAGACGCGATACGAGCCAGCGGTTCTATGCCTCTTTTCTCGGCTTCTGACTCCCGCATGATTACCACGGCAGCGGCGCCATCGTTGAGGCCGGAGGCATTGCCCGCCGTGACGGTTCCATCTTTCGAGAAGGCTGGCCGCAGCTTGGCCATTGCCTCCATGGATGCGCCATGGCGGATATATTCATCGGAGTCAAACACGACCTCGCCCTTGCGGGTCTTGATCGTAACGGGGACGATCTCGTCTTTGAATTTGCCCGCGTTCTGGGCAGCTTCGGCTTTGTTTTGCGAGTTGACTGCGAACTCATCCTGCACGTCACGGGAAAGCTGGAACTTCTGTGCCACATTTTCGGCCGTCGTGCCCATGTGATAGCCGTGAAAGGCATCCCAAAGGCCATCCTTGATCATGGTGTCAATCATCGAGAGGTCGCCCATCTTCTTTCCGTCGCGCAGGTGCGCGCAATGCGGAGAAAGGGACATGCTTTCCTGGCCACCGGCGACGATGATATCGGCGTCGCCAGTGAGGATCTGCTGCATGCCGATGGCGACGGTTCTCAGGCCCGAGCCGCATACCTGGTTCAGGCCCCAGGCTGTGGCGCTCTCCGGCAAGCCGGCCTTTATCGAGGCCTGACGTGCAGGATTCTGACCCTGTCCGGCCGTTAGCACCTGGCCTAATATCACTTCATCGATCTCGCCAAGATCAACTTTTGCCCGTTTGGCCACTTCGGCGATAACGATTGCACCCAACTCATGAGCGGGCATCGAACTGATGGTCCCGCCAAAAGAGCCGACTCCGGTGCGCGCCGCACTTGCGATGACGATTGCTTCCTTGCTGCCCATGATTTGCCCTTTTCCTCGATTTCAGTTTGATTGTTAGTACTCTTTCAGTCGGAGACATAACGCTTGATTGACAGCAAAGGCAAGTTTGGCCAACTAACATATGGTGCAATCTAAATCGGTGCCTCAATGACACAACCGTTTCTCTCCAATGCCTTGCCACGCCGGAAAACCGTTCAGGTGAAGATTGGGAATGTGCTTTGCGGTGGCGATGCCCCTGTGATGGTTCAATCGATGACCAACACCGACACTGCTGATGTCGACGGGACTGTGACTCAGGTCGCTGCCCTCGCCCGCGCGGGGTCAGAGGTGGTTCGCATCACGGTCGATCGTGACGAAGCGGCTACGGCTGTTCCCAAAATCAAGGAACGGCTGGCGCGACTTGGCGTGGATGTGCCTCTTGTAGGTGATTTTCATTATATCGGTCACAAGCTCCTCGCGGACCATCCTGCTTGCGCGCAGGCGCTCGACAAATACCGAATCAACCCCGGAAATGTCGGCTTCGGCGAGAAGAAGGACCGTCAGTTCAACGCAATCGTCGAAACCGCCATTCGAAACGAAAAGCCGGTGCGCATCGGGGTAAATTGGGGTTCGCTGGATCAGGCGCTTTTGACGCGGTTGATGGATGAGAACAAGGACCAGGGATCGCCACTTTCCGCCCGTGAAGTAATGCGGGAAGCGATCGTCCAGTCGGCTTTGCTCTCCGCGGCTCAAGCCGAAGAGATCGGCTTGCCGCGCTCCAGGATTATTCTGTCAGCCAAGGTTAGCCAGGTGCAGGATCTCATCGCGGTCTATGTGATGCTGGCCCAACGTACCGATCGCGCGCTTCATCTCGGTCTAACGGAAGCGGGGATGGGGACGAAGGGCGTCGTCGCATCGTCTGCGGCACTCGGTATACTGCTGCAGCAGGGTATTGGAGATACGATACGGATCTCTTTGACCCCGGAGCCTGGCGGCGACAGGACGCGCGAGGTTCAGGTGGCGCAGGAGCTTCTACAAACCATGGGCTTTCGCTCATTCGTCCCGGTTGTTGCTGCCTGCCCCGGCTGCGGAAGAACCACCTCTACCGTGTTTCAGGAGCTCGCTCAGAAAATCGAGGGTGACTTGCGCAAGAACATGCCGGATTGGCGGAACCGGTATCCCGGCGTCGAGGGTCTGAATGTCGCCGTGATGGGTTGCATCGTTAATGGCCCAGGCGAATCGAAGCATGCCGATATCGGTATTTCCCTTCCGGGCACCGGCGAACAACCGGCTGCCCCGGTTTTTGTCGATGGAAAGAAGGTTGCGACGCTTCGTGGCGACAATATCGCAGCAGAGTTCGAGCAGATGGTGAAAGATTATATCGAACAGAAATACGGCAGTGGCAGCCGCGCCGCACTTGCCGAAGAGGCTTGAAATCCGCCGCTTTTGAGGATCAGTAGCCGGCTGCGTGACCGTCTTTTCTCGGATCCGATGCGCCGATCAGTACGCCACTATCCCGGTCGATCCGAATGATCTGCCCTCCTCCGTGGAGACCGCCCTGCTG
>JAHEHW010000130.1 GCA_024639745.1 Salaquimonas sp.
CTTTCGGGCCAAGGACATGCTGCTTCCTCTTGCCTTACCCGGCTTTACATACTGCTCTTGGCAATTGCTGCCCGGGCTTTTTCAACCAGAGCTTGACCATCGATGCTGGCACTGTCGGCCTCACCGATCCAGCGGTCAACCACCGGAGCAAGAACCGCGTCGAACGCGTCGGTTTCCTCCTGCGTTAGCGTAATGTGCGTATTGCCTGATTTCGTTGCGATACCAATTCCGAAATCGTCCGACGACCGCCAGATTTCGCCGACCGTCTTCAGCCAATCTTCATTCGAAGCTTCACGAAAGGCAGCTTGAACATCATCGGGAAGGCTGTCCCATTTCGCCTTGTTCATTGACACCTGGAAGACCGAAGTTCCGAAACGTTGCCGGTCCGCCCCTTCAATCTGGTAGGCTGTTTGCTCCTGCAATTTCAGCGGCGGGATAATTTCCCAAGGGATCAAAGCGCCATCCACAACGCTTTTTGACAAAGCCTGCGGAAGATCTGGAACCGGCATAGCAATTGAAATTGCGCCCATCGCCTCAATCGCCCAGGAGCCGGTCCGAGAAGGAGTCCGCAGCCTCACACCCTCTAGATCAGCCGGCGTGTGAACCTCTTTTTCCACCATCTGAATTCCGTTCCCGGCATGAACATGCAGGAACATGACTTCAAGACCGGCATATTCCTGGGCCAAGTCAGTATCGAACAGCTCGCGCATCGCAAGATTGGTCGCTGTTGGGTCGTTGACGAAGACTGTCGGAAGTTCAAACACCTCAGTCCGCGGAAACAGTCCTGGCGTGTAGCCGTTCAGCGTCCATACGATATCAACAACACCGTCCCGCGCCTGCTGCACGAGCTCTGGCGGGCGACCGCCGAGGGTCATCGCCGGATAGATTTCGATATCGACCTTACCGCCGGAAAGCTCCTCGACCCGTTCGGCCCAGAGGACTAGCATTTTGGAGTGTGCAGGAGCACGCTCGCTCAAGAAATGATGCAGATTCAATTTAATTTCCTGCGCCATTGCCGGCACGGCGAACATCGACATCATTGCCGCTGTAGCCAATAGTCTTTTCAGTTTCATGGTTTCCTCCCTTTCTGAATGAAATCGGTCAGCCCTAATAGGGAAGCCCAACATAGTTTTCCGCCAATGATCTCTGCGCTGCCTCTGATTGAGCAAGGTAGTCGAACTCTGCTTTCTGCATTCGTTTCTCGAAAGCGTTCATCTCGGGAAAGTCATGAAGAATGGATGTCATCCACCACGAGAATCGCTCGCTTTTCCAGACCCGGGACAGAGCCTTTGCCGAATAATTCACAATCCCTTCGTTCGAGGCGCTGTTGAAGAAAGCATCGAGTGCGCGATGAAGATAGAAGATATCCGATGCTGCCAGGTTGAGCCCTTTCGCGCCTGTCGGCGGAACGATATGACCGGAATCACCGGCTAGAAAAAGCGACCCGTGACGCAACGGTTCCGAAACGAAGGAGCGAAGCGGTGCAACCGACATTTCCAGAACTTCGCCGTCGGACTGCAACTGGCTGGCCACGTCGACCGGAATGCGGCGTTTCAATTCATCCCAGAACCGGTCAGCCGGCCAATCTTCCAGTTTTTCGGTGAGAGGCACCTGCACGTAATATCGGCTCACCGCATCAGACCGCATCGAGCAAAGACCGAACCCGCGTTCATGCGCAGCATAGATCAACTCGCTATTGGCCGGTTTGCTGCGCGAAAGCAATCCGAGCCAACCAAACGGATATTCCCGCACGAACTCGCGACGTACACCTTCGGGAATCGCACGCCGGCACGGACCATGAAAACCATCGCATCCGGCTATAAAGCGGGCTTCGATGCGGTGCTCCTCTCCATTCTTTTCAAAAACGACGATCGGCCGATCGCTTTCTGTGGATTCTATGCGCACGACTTCTGCCTCGTGGATGATTTCGCCGCCGCGTTCATCGCGGGCAGTATAGAGATCGCGCGTAACTTCTGTCTGGCCGTAAACCGTTACCGGTTTGCCGGTCATGCCGGCGAGATCGATACGCAGTCGCTCGTCATGCCAGCTGATTTCAAAGCCATCATGGGTTTGGCCATCACGGTCCATTCGATCCGAGACACCGGCTTCGCGAAGCAATCCAACGGTCCCCGCCTCCAGAACGCCAGCCCGGATACGGCCGAGCACATAATCCCGGGAGCGCCGCTCAATAACGATTGAATCGATACCGGATAGATCCAGCAATTGAGACAAAAGCAATCCCGCCGGACCGCCACCCACGATCGCCACCTGTGTTTTCAATGGTCCAACTCCGCGCAGGCGCTCGTTTTTTGTTGCATTGTCAGAATCGAGAATCTCATTTCCGATCAAATATCCAGGAAAACGGTTTCGTCCGGGCCTTGAAGCTTGATTTCGAAGCGATACGAAGCCTCGCCGGTCTTTTTCGCGATCAAGGTTCCGCAGCGGTTCTTGTTTTCTATTCTGCCAAGCAGGAAATCCGACCCATTATCCTCGTCTTCAAAATAGATTCGTGTGCTCAAACCCTGATTGATGCCCCGCGCAACGATCCAGAGGGAAATATGCGGAGCCTGGGTCACTCCTGCTCGATCTGCGACGATCCCGGGTTTGACGGTACGAAGACAGAATTCGCCGGAAGCCGGATCAGCGGCAAAGCGGCAGTGGCCGGTTACGCAGGGATCCGCTCCCGTTTCTCCCGGATAGCGTCCATCGGCGTCCGCCTGCCAGCTTTCGATCACAGCGTCACGAAGCGTCATTCCTTGCCCATCGATAACGGCGCCCCTGATCTCGATGATCTCGCCCTTGACGCCATCGACGAACGGAGAAACCCCGATCTCACCGTCATAGGATCCGGCATTGCCGGCATGAGTGGGCATCAGTCCGATATGGACATAAGGTCCCGCGGTCTGGGACGGCGTTTCCTGAAAATTCGAAACCTTGGCGCTCATATCACAAGCCTTCCGTCTTATTTTCGAACATGGTCTGACGACGCCCGCGCAGAACAATGTCAAAACGATAGGCCAGAAAATCGAGCGGGCGGGCAGCCAGAAAATCGAGCGGCGCGACCAGGCGCTCAAGCTGGCTTCTGTCCTTGATCGTCGCTGCGATCGGGCAGCGATCAATCAGTGGATCACCCTCGAAATACATTTGGGTGATCAATCTCTGACCAAAGCTGTGTCCGAATATCGAAAAATGGATATGCGCCGGTCTCCAATCATTGCCACGGTTGGGCCAGGGATAAGCTCCTGGCTTAATTGTCATGAACTGGTACCGCCCCTCGGCATCCGTAAGCGTGCGCCCGCACCCGCCGAAATTATCGTCGAGCGGTGCGAAATACGTATCCTCCACATGACGATAGCGACCGCCTGCATTGGCTTGCCAGATTTCAATCAATGCCTTAGGGACCGACCGGCCGTTTTCATCAATGACTCGACCATGAAGGAGAATTCTCTCTCCGATGGCAGAGGCGAGGCCCTTGCTCCAGTTCAGGATCAGATCGTTGTCGAGCGGACCCAAACTCGTATGACCGAAAACGGGACCGGTTTCCTCAGTCTTGGTGCTCTCCAATGAAAGAAGCGGGAAATCCGGTGAGCGAAGGACAGAGGTTTTGTACTCCATGTCGCGCCGGACCGGGTGAACGGCGCCATTGCGAGGAATCAATCGACCCGAATCAATCATCGCTTTGCCCATCCATTTCCTCAAAGACGGATTTTGCGATCTTGATGGCCTGGTTCGCACGCGGAACACCGGCATAAATTGCAACATGCTGAAGTGCTTCTGCAATATCGGTTTTGGAAGCGCCGGTCCGCCGCGTCGCCCTGATATGCATCGGAATTTCTTCCAGGTTGCCCAAGGCCGCCAGCAGTGCCACGGTAATCATGGACCGCTCGCGCGGACTTATTGCATCCGATGCCCAGACATTCCCCCAGGCAGCTTCTGTTATGAGAGTTTGAAAAGGGTCATCAAAAGCGTTTCTGGACAATTCCGCCTGATCGACATGCTTATCGCCGAGAACCCGCCTCCGCGTTGCCATTCCGATCGCAAATCGGTCACTCACGATTTTTCCTCCCGTATGAGATGATCGGCGCTGACGCTCCTTTGCACCGACCATTTGTAAATTCCCCCAGATGATGAATACCATAATCAAGTTGCTTGAAAAAATTCCAATATGTGAAAAAAGTATAACCATATGGCTATACCAAATGGCATTCGGCTAAGGCATCTGGACGCTTTTCTCGCGGTTTGCGAGAAAGGAACGATCAGCGGCGCTGCAAAGGCAAGGCATATTTCCCAACCGGCGCTATCAAAGACGATCGGCGAACTCGAAAAACTGCTTAATGCTACGCTTTTCAATCGTGTCGGAAGACAAACCATTCCGACCGCTGAAGGGGAAATCTTCAAGCGCCATGCGTTAGACTCTCTCCGTTCGTTGGACGCAGGATGCGGTGCCCTTTCGGGACAAAACAGCGGCAGCCGGATAAAGGTTGGAGTCTTGCCAACCGTTATAGGCGGCTTTTTCCCTGACGTAGCCCGCGATTTCTCCAGCAAGCGTCTGGGTGTCTCGACGTCGATCTTCACGGGGCCAAATGGCTATCTCATCGACCTTCTGAGATCCGGTAGAATTGACCTTATGGTCGGTCGAATGCCTGCGTCGAAGGATATGCCCGGCCTTTCCTTCGAATATCTTTACGAGGAATCCATTAGTCTTATAGCTCGCTCAGGACATCCGATGGCCGAGCGACCTGCAGCCGAAGCTGTGCAGACTTACCCGATTATTCTTCCCAACACCGGCGCGATTATCCGCGGAATGGTCGAGGAATTTCTGCTTTCGGTCGGAGTACAGAAATCCGACCCGGCTTTTGAGACGGTATCCCTGCCATTTGCGCGGAATCTGTTGGAGCGATCGGACATGTTGTGGTTCATCTCACGCGGTGTCGTGGCCCGCGAACTTGATCGCGGCGAGCTTGTATCGCTGGATATGGGCGAACGGATACTGTCTGGGGCCGTTGGCCTGACCAGGCGCTTGGCAAGTGCCGATAATCCGGATCTCGATCATCTGATCCAGCTCTTGCACCGGAAAGCCGAGAGCGGGAGTTAACTCACCCAATCACCAGCGGAGCGAAGAGCAGGGCAAGGCAAGTCAGCGTACCGAATAAAGGCACGATAAGCGGAACGCGAAAACCGTTTTCCGGAATGGGATCACCCCGCATTTTGATACGGAAAAGAGCCAGGTTGACCAGCGCAAAAACGCTGAGGATGATCTGTGACGTCCATTGCGCGAGTTGGTCGAGTTGAACCAATAACGCGAATGCCAGCATGACGACGGTGATCAAACCGGTTGCGATATAGGGTGTCCGGGTAGTCGGGTGCACCCTGGAAAGAAAATGCGGTAGGTGACCTTTGCTTGATAGGCCATAAGCTACACGGGCTGCCATGATCACCTGAATAACGACCCCGTTCATCGTTGCGAAAATCGCAATGATCGTAATAACCAATGGCGAGAATCCGGTAAGCCTTTCGAACAGCAGGCCGATCGGCGCCCGCGATGCGGCAAGTTCCGCTATTGGCAGGGTATTAAGCGCCACTATTGTCACAAGCCAATAGATTATCGTCACCATGACCAGGCTGATTCCGATCGCGCAAGGCATCATTCTTGCGGGATCGACTGCCTCTTCGACAAGATTCACGACATCGTCGAAACCGATAAACGCAAAATATGCGATCACGCTAGCTGAGAGAATCCCCGCGATCGCGACGCCGTCATCAGGAGCAGGAAGGGTATTTGGGACCATCCTAAACATGCCCGGATCGGACCAGATCCCGGCGGCTATGATAGCAAGCAGACCACCCACTTCAAGCACGGTTAGGATCGCGGCGAAGCTAACTGATTCTTTGAT
>JAHEHW010000131.1 GCA_024639745.1 Salaquimonas sp.
TCCCGAAGGCGCTTCTTCCTGCGCCTCAACGGAAATCGCTTCTTCAGCTGTCTGAGCAGCTTCAGAGGATTTCGCGGGCTCCGCTTCAGCGCGCTTTCGGCGTGCATCCGCCAGCGCTTCGTGCCAGGGCCATGCGGCACCGGGGCTGATGGTTTCTTCGTAAACCGTTTTCGTTTGTTCACGAATCCCGGCGAGCGATTGGCTTAACTGCTGGAATTGAGCGTCGAGGCGCTTGAGACGGCCGCGCTGGAGAAAAACCATGATGATTGCGGTCAGCGGCAGGATCACGACCAGCAAGACTGCAACCAAGATCAATAACTCCAGATCTCCCAATGGCCGTATCCCTCTTTGGTCCAGCTGCGGTTTTCACTTAGAGATCGGTTCTATCAAGAAAATCCATAACAGATGATTGCTTTTTTCACTTTGCCACAAGCTGCCTCTTGGCTTAATTGACCGTCATTATCCTGTTTTCCGGAGCACAAAATGTCCCGCGTCATCGCCGAGCGTCAGACCCTGCCGCTCTTACTGGTCATCTGCGGATGCCTCATTGCGATGACCACCTTCGGTCCGCGCTCGGCGATGGGCTTCTTTCAGATACCGATGCTGGAAGCCCGCGGTTGGGACCGAACGACCTTCGCTCTCGCAATGGCGATACAGAACCTCGTTTGGGGCCTTGGGCAACCGTTTTTCGGAGCGATTTCCGATAAATTCGGAACCTGGCGCGTTCTTGCCTTTTCCGGAGTCTGCTACGCGCTCGGCCTCTTTTTGATGTCCGCTGCCGAAAGCCAGCTACTCCTGCATCTATCGGGCGGGGTTCTTATCGGTCTAGGAGTTGCCGCTGGGTCGTTTTCGATCATCATGGCGGCCTTCGGACGGAATGTACCAGTGGAAAAACGCACAATCGTTTTCGGCCTCGGCACCGCATCTGGCTCCGCAGGGATGGCGCTGTTCGCGCCGGTCTCGGTTGCCATGATTGCCAATCTCGGATGGCAGGACAGCCTAGTCTGGATGGCAATGGTGATGCTCATCATTCCGGTCTTGGCCATTCCCCTTGTGGGGAACTCGTCGAGCACCGCCAAAATAGCCGAAGCTGAACAGACCATCGGGGAATCTCTGAAGGAAGCCTTCGGTCATATGAGCTATCTCTTGTTGATTGCCGGCTTCTTCGTCTGCGGGTTCCAGGTCGCATTCGTCACCGTGCATTTTCCGGCCTATCTGGAAGAGATAGGAATCGACGCGCGTTATGCTGGTCTGGCGCTGTTACTGATCGGGTTGTTCAACATTGTCGGGTCGCTTGCTTCCGGCTTTATCGGACAACACTATTCAAAGCCAATCTTTCTCTCCCTGATTTATATCGGGCGCACGATTGCGATCGTGGTGTTACTGTTATCTCCGAAAACGCCTGCGCTGATCATTGGCTTTGCCGTGGTCATGGGCCTGTTGTGGCTTTCCACGGTTGCCCCCACCAATGCACTGGTCGCAACGATGTTCGGGACGCGGTATTTGGGAATGCTGGGCGGGATCGTATTTCTGTCTCACCAATTTGGGTCATTCCTCGGAGTATGGCTTGGTGGTTATCTCTTCGATCTTTACGGCAGTTACAATCCGGTGTGGTGGTTTGGCGCCGGACTTGGGATGTTTGCGGCAATCGTTCATTGGCCGATCCGCGAGGAGGCGGTGGAACGCGGCATCAATCCTGCCTGAACGGCTCCCCTATTCCAGTGCTTTCACGATCTTGCGGATAAAACCCGCCCTTTCTTCCGGCGGTTTAACGCCACGCACACCGTATACGTTCCGGTCTAGGAAATAACCTGTCAGCCGAAAGCCTTGCTCCAGTGCTTCCGAAGACGCGATATGGTTCGGCGGCGAACCGGTTAGGAACGCCGGCAATGACAAGAGCTGCGCCTCATAGGGGCTGCCCGCTTCGCGGCTGATTGCACTGCCCGAGCGGGGGGAAACCCAGACAAGCTCCTCTCGGGTTCCGGTCGCCGCGCATTGTTCGAGGTCGAGCCCGAAACCCAGTTCGTCCAGAATGGCAAGTTCGAAACGGATCATAAGCCGCGCCGCTTTTTCGGGCTCATCCAGATTTTCCAGCAGAACGAGTGCTGCCCGGTAAAGCCCGCCTGCGCTTTCGCGCTCGGGCAAAAGACGAAGATGAGCGGCGGCGACCTGCAATCCGTACATGCCGAGGGGAAGCTGCATCAACCTCGCCGCGCGCAATTCGTCAGCTTCCACCCGGTAGGTGCCCAGATGCTCTTGCAGCCGGGCGCGCCATTCAGCATGAAGCGAATTGCCGGACTGAAGCAGCGGGCGCATGCGCGACGAGCGCCCACCACGGACAAGGCCAAGATGGCGCCCATGGCGCTCGGTCATTAATTCGACGATGGCACTGGTTTCGCCATGCTTGCGAACCGCGAGGACGAAACCGCTATCCTTCCACTCCATTGCGCGAGTGTTGTTTCAGCCGGTTGGAAAATCAAGTCCCATGGCGCGATAGCGCTCCGGGTCCCTGCTCCAATTTTCGCGGACTTTGACGAACAGGAAAAGGTCGACCGGCTTGCCAACGATTTCGGTCATTTCCTTGCGGGCTGCCATGGAGATCGCCTTTATCGTCTCGCCGCCCTTGCCGATCACGATCTTTTTCTGGCTGTCCCGTTCAACATAGATAGCCTGGTCGATGCGGACCCGCTTTTCTGTTTCGTTCCAGCTTTCGGTCTCGACGTGGGAGGCGTAGGGCAATTCCTGATGCAGACGCAGGTAGAGTTTTTCCCGGGTGATCTCGGCGGCGAGCTGGCGGAGCGGCAGATCGGAGATGTCGTCCTCGTCAAACAGGAACGGACCCGGCGGAACGGCTTCAGCCAGGTAATCCATCAAATCCTCGCAACCATCTCCCTTCAGGGCCGACACCATGAAAGTCCTTTCAAAGGCTGCCAGTTCATTCGCTTTCTGGGCAATCGCCAAAAGGCTGTCGCGCTTTACCCGATCGACCTTGTTGAGAACGAGGATCTTTTTATGCGGTATCGAGGCGAGGACCTTGAGAATCCCCTCAACGTCCTCCGTGAGACCGCGTTCGCAATCGATCAGCATGGCAACGAGATCGGCATCGCGAGCGCCGCCCCATGCGGTGGTAACCATCGCCTGGTCAAGCTTGCGACGTGGATTGAAAATACCGGGCGTGTCGACGAAAATAATCTGGCTGCCGTCACGCACCGCAATACCGCGAATGATCGCCCGCGTCGTTTGAACCTTGTGGGTAACGACCGATACCTTGGTTCCCACAAGCTGGTTCATCAAGGTGGATTTGCCCGCGTTCGGCGCTCCGATCAAGGCGATGAACCCGGCACGGGTCGTCATTTCGCTGCCGGCATCGCCGGTGGTTTCCGTCACACTCACGCTTCAGTTTCCTTCCAAACACCCTCGCGAATGAGCAAAGCCGTAGCGGCGTTTTGCTCGGCAACACGCTTGGAGCGCCCGCGCCCGCTCTCCTCGGGTAATTTTTCAACTTGCACCACAACGGTGAAAACCGGGTCGTGATCGGGTCCGGTTCGTTTGGCTTCGCGGTATTTCGGCGTGCCAAGCCGGTTTGAATGCGCCCATTCCTGCAAGGCGGTTTTCGAGTCGCGGCGGGTATTGCCCACCGTCGAAAGGCGGTCTTTCCAGAAGCGGCGAATAAAGGCCTCCGCTGCTTCAAGCCCGCCATCGAGAAAAATGGTTCCAATGACCGATTCGAGAACATCAGCGCGGACACTCTGCATGCGCTTCGAGGTCAGTTCCTTGAGGTCTCCGCCCGTACGGATGAATTCATGCAATTCGATCTCGTCGGAAATCTCGGCGAGGGTCTTGCCCTTGACGAGTTCGTTCAACCGCAGCGAAAGCTCGCCCTCATTTGCTTCGGGATATTGCTCGAACAGGAGCCTCGCAATCACCAGGCCCAGCACGCGGTCTCCCAGGAATTCGAGACGCTGATAGTGGAAGCTCGAATCAGACTTCTTGCGAACGCTGGCATGAGTAAGCGCCCGCTCGATGTTTTCGTAAGCGGAAAATTGGTAGCCGATACGGTCTTCTAGATGGCCGAACCGCTTGCTGCCCCGATGGCGGCTCGAGAAGTTCATGCCTTAAAGGCCCTCGAACAGCCGGTCGGTCCGCATATCTGAAGGCCAGTTCCAAATCGCCAGAGGATGGGTGCCGTTTGCGACAGAGAAAAAGATCATCCGCGCCGGGCCGACAAAATTCTCCAAGGGAACATAGCCCACGTCGAAACGGCTATCGAGCGAGTTGTCGCGGTTGTCTCCCATCATGAAATAATGGCCCTCAGGCACCTCGAAGACGGGTGTGTTGTCGCCTTCGCTGCGCCGGTTGGTTTCTATCACATTGTAGGAAACGCCATTAGGCAGCGTTTCCTTAAACATCGGCACTCCCGGCCCGCCATCAGGATGGCGGTACATCCCCGCAGGCTCACGGGACACTTCCTGATTATTGATGTAAAGGATGCCATCGCGCACCTGAACGGTATCGCCCGGAAGACCAATAACGCGCTTGATGTAATCGACCGAGGAGTCCGAAGGCAGGCGGAAAACCGCGATATCACCGCGCTTCGGCGTTCCCTCCCAGATGCGGCCCTCGAACAGGTCCGGAGAGAATGGGAAGGAATAACGGGAAAATCCGTAGGTATATTTGGATACGAACAAGTAGTCGCCAATCAGCAGATTAGGGATCATCGAACCTGACGGGATGGTGAATGGCTGAAACAAAAAGGTCCTCACCACGATCGCCAGCAGCAATGCTTGTACGACAACCTTAACGGTCTCCGACAAGCCGCCTTCATTTTCTGATTTGTCGCTCAAAGCTTCATCCCGTTCTGTTCTGCCGAATTTCATTGTGTAACCATGCCTATTCCGCGACGGCCATGGGTACCGCCTCAATGATCACGAAGGCCTGCGCCAGTGGTTTGTCATCAGTAATCGTAACGTGGATGATCGCTTCGTATCCCTCGGGCATCATTTCGGCAAGTCTTTTTGCGGCGCCGTTGGTCAGCTGCATGGTCGGCTTTCCGCCCGGCATATTGACCACACCCATGTCACGCCAGTAGACGCCGCGGCTGAGACCAGTGCCGAGCGCTTTCGAACACGCCTCTTTGGCTGCAAAACGTTTGGCGTAAGAAGCGGCTCGCTCGCGTCGGCGATCGGATTTTACCCGCTCTATCTCTGTGTAGACCCGGTCCAGAAAACGGTCTCCGAATCGTTCAATGCTGCGCTCGATGCGGCGGATATCGATCAAATCGCTGCCAAGGCCAATTATCATCGGTTTCTTCCCAGCCTGGAAATACTCCGGCTGTTTAACGCCGTTTGCATCAAATTAAAACCTTTGGGATGTGATACAGAACTGCGACGTTGGGACCAGCCTGCCAATGTCAATGCATGAGAAAGCAGCCAGCCCAAGACTCAGGCGTCGCTCGTCTTCTTGATCTCGATACTTTCCATGGCGCGCTTCTTGAGCCGCCGCGCTTTTTCCGCCAGCTTTCGGCGTCTTGAAATCTGGAAAGCGATGGCCGCCCAGCGGGTAATGAGATAGGCGATGAGCCCGACGCCGATCCCAAGCGGGATAGCGCCAACGGTCATCGGCTTCAAAACCGGGTCCCAGATACTCACGATCAGATCCCAGACACCGGAAAAGCCCAGTTGCCACCAGTCGGTCTGACGAAAATGCTGCAAGGTCTCATGCGGACCGTTTTCCCCAAACCTGCCTTCAAGGATCAGCTTGCCCGTCGAATAGGTGCTGGCCCAGATGAACGGGAAGCTTAGCGGATTGCCGAAAAAGGTGCCGGTTGCCGCAGCCACGAAATTGCCCGCAATGACATAAGCAACCGCAAAGGCGATCATGA
>JAHEHW010000132.1 GCA_024639745.1 Salaquimonas sp.
GACCACACCAGACCGCTTGATGTTGAGCACGTCGGACAGCTGCGTCTGAGAAATGCCCGGACTGCCCATGATCACCGCGAGCGCCGAGAAAGTGCCGATCCGCAAATCGAACGGAGCGAGGGTTTGCGCCATGTCTTCTTGTACCTGCATGTAGGTGCGCTTCATGTTGTAACCTATGAATTGGCGCAGCAGCATGTCGGTTTGCTTCGGGCTTTCTGTTTGAGTGTTTTCGAGTTTGTTCTTCATTTCATGCCTTTCTCAGCCGGCCACCAAATCCACGAGCCAGTAACTCAGCGCCGGGAAGCTGATCAGGATCGCAATGCGTGTGAATTCTGCGGCGATAAAGGGCACGGTGCCGCGAAAGATCTGGATCATGGGAATGTCCTTTGCCATAGCCGAGATCACGAAGAGGTTCATCCCCACCGGCGGCGTTATCAGGCCCATCTCTACTACAACGAGCGAGATGATCCCGAACCACATCGCCTGCTGTTCCGGCATGAGGCCAAAATCGAGTGCCATGATCGTCGGGAAGAAGACCGGCACCGTCAGCAGGATCATCGACAGGCTGTCCATCAGGCACCCCATGACAAGGTAGAAGGCGACCATAGCGAGTAGAACCATCATCGGCGGGATGTCGGATGCGCCAAAGTAGCTTGCGACCTCCGCGGGCATCCGGCTCAGTGCCAGCGCCACATTGAAAAGATCCGCGCCGAACACGATTGCAAAGATCATCGCAGTCGAACCGGCGGTTGCGATCAGGCTTTCGATGATGGCCTTTACCGTGAGCCCGCCTTTGAGAACGCCCAGCACAAGTGTCAGCACAACGCCGACCGCAGCACCCTGGGCGGGGGTGAAGAAGCCCCCGTAGATGCCGCCGAGGACGACTACGAATATGATGACGACGTGCCAGATCTCTGCAAGGGAGCGCATACGCTGACCGAAATCCGACTTTTCACTGACCGGACCTTCATCTGGAAAAAGCCGAACATAGACTGAGATCGCTATCAGAAAGCCGATAACGGCAAGGATACCGGGCACTGTGGCAGCGAGGAAAAGCTTGACGATGTTTTGCTCTGTAATCAGCGCATAGATAATGAGCACTACTGACGGCGGGATAAGAATACCGAGCGTGCCGCCCGCAGCCAAGGCGCCTGAGGAAAGCGCACCGGAAAACCCGTGCTTGCGCATTTCCGGCATGGCGACGCGCGTCATGGTCGAAGCGGTGGCCAGAGAGGAGCCGGAAATCGATCCGAACATTGCGCAGCCTGCCACTGCAGCCATAGCAAGCCCACCGCGCAAGTGGCCGATCCAGGCTTTCGCTGCTGAGAAGATCGAGGCGGAGATGCCCGAATTCGTCGCCAGGTGCCCCATCAGAATGAACAGCGGCACAACGGCGAAGTCGTAGGACATGAACTTGTCCACCCAGGCCGTGCTCAGATAGGCCATCAGACCGGCGGTTGAACTGAGCAGCATGTAGCCAATCGCGCCGACCAGACCCATCGCCAAAGCAATAGGCATCCGGATAAAGATGAGAATAAACAGCGCGATGATGAGGAGGACGGCAATTACAGAGGGAGTCATACTTCTTCTCCCCGGTTCACGGTCTCGGGTCGCAAGTGCGCAGCAACCATGTAGAAAGCAATAATCGCCGAAAGACCTGTGCCCAGAACGGCCGGGACATAGACCCACCAGACCGGCGCACGCAGCAACATGGTTTGATCCCCGTAACCGTGTAGTTCGATCATTCCGTTGAACAGCCGCCAGCAGAGCAGCGCCCAGGCCATGCCAAAGACGGCCGTCCAGGATGCGTCGACCAACCGATTTGTGGAAACCGGAAGCCAGCCGGTGAAGACGTCCACCATGACGTGGCCTTTGGTCAGCTGGCACAGGGGAAGAAAGAGCGATGCACAGGCGGCGCAGGCCAATTCGACCAGTTCGAACTCTCCGCGAAAGGCACCGAAACCAAGCGTACTGCTGACCACCGAATAGGTAACGATCAGGGCTGAACCGAAAATGATAAACCCGCCCAGCCCGGCAAGAGCCGTGCAAAGGGTATGAATGGTCCGATGCAGGGGGGAGTTACCCCCCTGCCGGCCTGGATCGAAGACCTGTTCGGACATGGCTCAGCCCGCGTCGAGCAGTTCGTTGGCCCGCGCCATGATGGCCGCGCCGTCTTTGCCTGCGGCGTTGAGCTTTTCGATCCACGCTTCGTGCACGGGTTTTGCGGCCTCGCGCCAGATGGCGATCTCTTCGGCTGGAATTTCCACGATCTCGTTGCCTTGTTTTTCGACAACGGACTTGCCGAAGGCTTCGAATTCATCGAACTGCTTGCCAATGCGCTGCGAGAGTGCAGGGCCCGACGCTGCGTCGATGACGCCCTTCAGATCGTCTGACAACCCGTCGTATTTGGCCTGGTTCATGACCAACGCAAAGGTGTTGGCATAGAGCCCGCGCGCGCCTGCGGCTGGTTGCGAGCTGAACGAGGTCAGTTCTTGCAGTTTGAAGGCAGGAACCACTTCATAGGGCAGGCAGCAGCCGTCAATCACACCGTTGGACAGGCCAACGACCATGTCCGTGACCGGGAAGAAAACCACCTCGGCCCCCAGTGCCGTTAGCATCTCGCCCGTTGCCTGGTTGGGCGCGCGCAGCTTCAGGCCTTCGAGATCGGCTTGCTTGGTCACCGGCGCGTCGCGGGTATGAAGCTTGCCGCCGTCATGAGTGTGGAAGGCAAGCGGCTTCATTCCGCGATATTCGCCTTCGCCGAATTCATCCATCAGTTTATGCATCGCGACGGAGGTTTTTTCGGCGTTGGTGACCATGAACGGGTTCGACATGGTCTCGGCGACCGGGAAACGGTCTGGCGTATAAACCGGCAGCGTCCAGGCGATGTCGCAAATGCCCTGACGGGTCTGGTCGGCCAGTTGCGGTGGTTTCCCACCGAGTTGCATTGACGGAAAGATCTGCACTTCGATCGTACCGCCTGACGCCTCGGCCAGTTCCGCCGCCCAAGGCTCGAAGAACCGGGAATGCATCGGCGCCACGGCCGGCAAAAAGTGGTGCAAGCGCAGCGTGACTTCGGCTGCGTTTGCTCGGCTCAGCAGAGCCGGAGTCGCGAGTGCAGCCCCCATCGTCGCGAGTGCGGAACGGCGTGTAAACGTGGTCATTTCGGATCCTCCCTTGAAACTGACCTGGGTGATTTTCCAATGCGCTTCAGCGAAACTTGGGCGGGCGCTTTTCCAAAAATGCTTTCAAGCCCTCTTCGGCATCCGCGCTCGTTTGTGATACGGCGGCCGCGAGGCTTTCGGTAAAGAGCCCGTCGCTGCGGGGCATGTCCGATATCCGGCTGATTGCCTGGATCATCATAAAGTTTGAAAGCTGCGCATTTTTTGCAATCTTCAGTGCGAGTTTTTTCGCCAGTTCCAGTGCCTCGCCTTCTCCGACGGAATAATGCGTCAGACCCAGAGCCAGTCCCTCGTCAGCGTTGTATTTGCGGCCTGTGAGCATCATCTCGCACATCCTGTCCGCTCCCAGAATGCGGCCGATACGGACGCTGGCGCCGCCACCGACGTAGATGCCGCGCCGTCCTTCAGGCAGTTGAAAAATCGTAGACGGCTCGGCGATACGCACATGGGTCGAAGCTGCAAGTTCAAGCCCACCACCGATCACCGCGCCGAACATTGCGGATACCACCGGCAACCCGCTGAATTGAATCGCATCCATCACCCGATGCCAGTTACGAGAATGCCTCATTGTTCCTTCGGCGTCGCGCGCAACGTGTTCGCTAAGATCTAGTCCAGAACAGAAGTGCCCGGCAGTCCCGGTCAACACGACGGCGCGAAGGCCTTCTGACGGTTTGCTGAAAAAGGCGTCCAGCGCATCCAGCAGTTCATCGCACATGGCGTTGCGTTTGTTGGGCCGGTTCATGGTCAGAATGGCCAATGGCCCTTCGATCTCGACGGTCAACATCTCTTCATGCTTCAACGGCTGGGATTGGGACACGGGTAAATTCCTCACTTGATAGGCATGCGGGCGGCGGCATCGAGACGGATCACCGTCCCGTTCAGCATCGGGTTTTCGACAATGCTCTGGACGAGCAGCGCGTACTCGTCGGCATGACCCATCCTAGATGGAAACGGGACGTTTTTGAGAATATCAGCGCGGATGTCGTCCGGCAGGCCAGCGCTCATCGAGGTCTCAAAAAGCCCGGGCGCTATGGTCATGACTCGTATGCCAAACTTCGCCAGTTCGCGTGCGGCAGGAAGGGTCAGGGAGGCAACGCCGCCTTTGGACGCCGAATAGGCCGCCTGTCCGATCTGGCCGTCCTCATAGGCAACAGAAGCCGTATTGACGATCAGTCCGCGCGTGCCGTCTTCATCCAACACCTCGGCGGCCGCCATTGCGCGCGCGGCTATGTTCATCACGGTATAGGTGCCGAGCAGATTGACCCGCAGCGTGCGCTCGAAGGCATCGATGGTCAGACTGCCATCGCGCGGTAGAATGCGGCTTGCGGTTCCTATGCCCGCGCAGGAGACAACAACCCGCGCTGCGCCCATCTCTTCGCCTATCCTTGCGAAAGCAGCCTCTACAGCTGCCTGATCGGAAACATCAGCTGCCAGAGCAAGTCCACCGATCTCCTGCGCCGTTGCTGCTGCGCTTTCTTTCGTGAGATCGATACACGCTACTTTGGCGCCGCGGGCTGCGAGATGCCGAGCCGTGGCGGCTCCGAGGCCGCTTCCTGCGCCTGTCACCGCAGCCGTCTGTCCCGATAGAATCATTTCGTTTCCTCCCAGCCTATTTGTTAATCAATTTAATTGTTAAGTCAATGAACAATTAAATATGCGACTTACTTTCGCGACTTACTGGAGTATCTTTCAACCCAAGTCTGAAAAATCTACCGAAAAACTTTCTGCAGCGTTGAGGTAACGATTTGTTCTACGGCCAACCGAGCCTCAAAGCGAAAAGTGGGCACGCACGAGTCTCCGAAAACCAAAATGCTTGCCTTTGGCAAGGACCAGTCCTGGTCTGCTCATTGTCAAAGTAGCGGCAGGGCGGCGTCAGATGCCCAGTTGCGGAATTTCTGCATACTTCGCAATCAGGCTGCCGCTCACACCTCCGATACGAGGCGTTTGATTTCGTGGATGCCGGCTTGGTAGCCACGAGCGCCGAGCCCGATCATCACGGCTGTCACTACGCCCGACATGAGCGACCGATGATACATCTCCTCGCGCTTGTGCACGTTGGAGATGTGAAACTCGATGACCGGTCCCGGAAACATCTTAAGAGCGTCCATGATGGCCATGGAGTAGAAGGTGAACGCCGCCGGGTTTATCAGAATACCTGCGCCGTCGTCGGCTGCTTCGTGGATCCATTCTACGAGTTCAGACTCGGAGTTGCTTTGACGAAAGACCAGCGGCCAGTCGCCAGCGGCGTCCCTGCACATGGCTTCGACCTCGGAAAGGGTCGTGCTGCCGTAGATCTCAGGTTCACGTTTCCCAAGACGGTTCAAGTTCGGCCCATTCAGGACATATATTGGTTTGGTCATTATGCACTCCCTTTATCAGCTCTAATAACCATAGAGGCGCGGAAGCTACTCGGAATATCTTCAGTACGATTAGAATATTATTCTCTGTGGAATATGAAGGACCGCATGGAGACCGATCCAAGATCGATGGCATCGGTCATGAAGCTCAATGTGTCGCTCGTATCCGACGCCCCGGCGATGGTCAGGGCGGGGAGGTAGTGGTCGACGCTCGGGTGCGCCTGAGGCAGAAGCGCTCCGAGAGCCTCCTCGTCCGCT
>JAHEHW010000133.1 GCA_024639745.1 Salaquimonas sp.
TCAATGGTTCACGCTACACCCATGGCTCCATAGCTCGTACGATCGGCAATAGCCCGCACGTCACCTTAGCACTGGACAGGTTCCTGCGCGCCGCCTTCTTCTGAGCAATTCGCATTCATGGTGATGTTCAGCCGCGCGATCACCTGGGCGGGCGTCACATTTCCGGCTTTCACACCAGCCGCGATACCCATGACCTCCGCAACCGATATAGGTTCCTGCGGATCGGCCATAAGTACCAGATTGCCCGGATTGGCCAGAAACGTGCCAAGCGCGCTCGAAACTGTGGCGGCAAATTCAGGCACATCGAATTGCGCCAGCATCGCGCCAGCCATGAACGGCAGTGCCGCAGCCATATCCTCCGCGGTCTGACCGCTCTTGGCCGCCTGCATGACCATGATCTTGCGGGTCAGGGAATCATCGCTGACCCGTAGCGACAACTGATCCACCATCAGCGCGGAGGCCTCTGCCAGCATTTGCATTGAGAGCGCCTGTTGCGTTTCAGTGTCGCCGGTCTCGCCCATCATCTGCGAAAGCTGGGCGAGCTTCCTGGCGAAAGCTTCCGTATATCCCAGGATGCGGGTCGACAGCGAGATAGCGCCACCGTCATCCATGGAAATGCGATACCGGGAAATGTCCAGAACACCGTCATCGATATCCCACGCGCCGTCTAGGCGCGCGCCCAGGGTCAGCGTTTCGTAGCCGAGCGCAAGCAGCTGCTGCTTACCGGCGCCGCCACCGGGCTTAACCGGCAGGTCCTTTACATTGATAGACAAACCGTTCAGCGCGAAACTGCCTTCGTTTAGCTGTTTTGCTTCATCATAAGTCGAGAGGAATTCGGCACCGCCGAGCAAAAAAACTTCCGTCCCATCGAGCTTTACATTGATCCGGCCGAGCTGACCCTTGCCGGGCGCCTCCGGGAACTCGATTGAACCGTCGCTCGTGAAATCCGGGTAATAAAGGGAACTGGCGGAAAAACCCTCGGCAGTCATGACCACGGCCTGCCCCTCCGCACTCGTTCCCTCCACGGAGGCGGGCCCCACGGAGAACGCATCGATGAAAAGGCCGGTACCCTTCTTCCGCTCCAGGCCCTCAAGGCGCATTTCTCCGAGTTCGAACGAGCCGCTGCCGCCGTCATCCGATTTGTAGCTGCCGGTGCCGGTGCCCGTTGAAAGGCTCGAAAGCATGAAGCCCATGTCACCGTATGGTTCGACCCCTGATGCCTCGACAAACGGGATCGTGAAGCTGGCCGATGCGTTCTTGCCATCCTTGCCGCTGGTTTCGATCCGTACGGTATCAAGCCGTCCGGTACCCATCGCGAAAGGAAATACCGTCTCGCCTTCCGCCTGTTCGATAAAGCGGAAATCCTCTGCGCTCGCGCTGTTCACCGTGATGCGGCTTTCACCGCCCTGCTTGCCGGTCAAGTCGAGCGCGATCGTGCTGGCCAACATGGTGGCGAAACTGATCGCTTCGGCGCCGGCTTCCTCGACGCCGGTCAATTGCATCCGTTCGATCGTCATGCGATTGCCGCTATCCCCATTGAGGAGCTCAACCGCCTGAAGCGTGACGCTGTCATCGCCCTCCGTCTGAATCTCGCCGAAGGTCAGGGTATCGCCGCGCTCTTTCGCCGTTTCCTGTAGCGCTTGGAAAAAAGCTTCCGCCTCGAAGGCGGAGGCTGAAAGCGGCATCGCGAAAATGCCCGTAGCAAGCGTCATGGTGGTGATCAGGCGGCCGGCGCGGGTTCGGAAATTGGTGCCCGGTGCGGAAATAGTCTGAAGAAAATACATGGATATCCTATCTTGCGAGTTTGCGGAGCGGTTTGAAGGGTGCGAGAGCTTTGTGGCGATTGCAAGGGTGTCGAGGATGCGATGTCGCTCAAACAGCGCCCTTGTTGGGTTTTCGTCTGACGAACAGCCACAAGAGGACAGCGCAGAAGCTGGCGGCGATATATTGCGGGCTGGCCGCAGCCCAAATACAATTTGGCATTTTCGAGCCAATATCGTTCCAGACATACCACAGGAGCGACACCAGATTGGCAACGATCAGCAGGCCGGGCAGGGAGCGTATGTTGATTAGGGTGGCGACGAAGCCGAACAGGGGGATGAATAAAGCTGCCGCCAGCCCAACGAACATGCCGATGATCAGTCCCCATGGACCGAGCACGAGAATGCACAACAAGATGATAATCAGGGCAAGGAGCATGCCGGCCGGCCGTTTCATATCTCTCTCCCGTAATATCTGCCGGATCAGTCTGCAGGAAAGGCGTGAACAAAGCCTGACGAACCCCGTTCAAATTCGCGGCTTTCGACGAGAAAGGCGCAATTTGTACCCGCTGATATAGGTTAACAGCGTGTCGGAAAGACTTGCCACGAATCACCGCTTTGGCTAACCCGTTCCGATGGGACAGGATTTGATCACGCCGCCGGGTGGCAATGGCGACGACGGCATTGAGAGCGTTAATCTGAAAAAGGCGCTGGAAGAGCGCTACCTTGCCTATGCGCTTTCGACGATAATGGGCCGGGCGCTCCCTGATGTACGCGATGGCCTGAAACCGGTTCACCGGCGCATCCTGCATGCCATGCGGGTGCTCAAGCTAGACCCGAATACCGGCTTCAAGAAATGCGCCCGTATCGTCGGTGACGTCATCGGTAAGTTTCACCCCCATGGCGACCAGGCCGTCTACGACGCCATGGTGCGTCTCGCCCAAGATTTTGCCCAGCGCTACCCGCTGATAGACGGGCAGGGCAATTTCGGTAACATCGATGGCGATAACGCCGCCGCCTATCGCTATACCGAAGCCCGCATGACCGACGTCGCGACGCTTCTTTTAGAAGGTATCGACGAGGACGCAGTCGATTTTCGCCTGACCTATAACGAAGAAGATAAGGAACCGGTGGTCCTGCCCGGCGCCTTCCCGAATCTGCTTGCCAATGGTTCGTCGGGCATCGCCGTCGGCATGGCGACAAATATTCCGCCGCACAATGCTGCCGAGCTTTGCGAAGCCGCCCGCCATCTTATCAGGGCGCCCAATGCGCGTATCGAGACGCTGATCGAAATGGTGCCTGGACCTGATTTCCCCACCGGAGGAACTATTGTCGATGACCGCGAAGCCATCATCGAAGCGTACAAGATCGGCCGGGGCTCTTTCCGCGTTCGCGCGAAATGGGAGAAGGAAGACACCGGGCGTGGCGGCTACCGCATCATCGTCACCGAAATCCCATACCTGGTGCAGAAGTCGAAGCTGATCGAAAAGATCGCCGAGCTTCTGATCAACCGCAAATTACCGCTGCTCGATGATATCCGTGATGAAAGTGCAGAGGATATCCGCATTGTGCTCGAGCCTAAGAGCCGCGCGGTCGATCCTGATGTGCTGATGGAATCATTATTCAAGGTCACCGACCTCGAAAGCCGTTTCTCGATGAACATGAACGTGCTTTCCGACGGCAAGGTGCCGAAGGTAATGGGCCTCAAGGAGGTACTTCAGGAATGGCTCGACCACCGGCGCGCAGTGCTTGTCCGCCGTTCGAAATATCGCCTTGCCCAGATCGAAAGGCGGCTCGAAGTGCTCGGCGGCCTGTTAATCGCCTATCTCAATATCGACGAGGTGATCCGCATCATCCGCTTTGAGGATGAGCCCAAGCAAAAGCTGATCGATCGTTTCGAGCTGACCGAGATCCAGGTCGAAGCGATCCTGAACATGCGGCTGCGCGCCCTTGCGAAATTGCAGGAAATTGAGATCCGCAAGGAAAACGAGGCGCTGATGGCGGAAAAATCGCAGATCGAGGCGCTGCTCGGCTCCGAGGAGCAGCAGTGGAAGATCCTCTCCGCGGACCTCGCTGAGATCGGCAAGAAATTCGGCAAGGACACCGAACTGGGTGCCCGCCGGACTCAATTTGCCGAGGCTGTCGAGATCGATCTGGAAGCCGTACAGCAAGCGATGATCGAAAAGGAGCCGATCACCGTCGTGATTTCGGAAAAAGGCTGGATCCGCGCCATGAAGGGCCATTTGACCGACATGTCGAAAGTCGCCTTCAAGGAGGGCGATACGCTCAAGGCAAACTTCCATGCCGAAAGTCACGACAAGATCCTGCTCTTCACCACCAATGGCAAATTCTTCACCCTTGCTGGCGACAAGCTGCCTGGCGGCCGTGGCCATGGCGAGCCAGTGCGCGTGATGGTCGATATGGAAAACGATGTGGATATCGTAACGGCCTTCCGCCACGACCCGAACCGGAAGCTCCTGCTGGTCTCCCATCAGGGCAATGGCTTCATCACCGCCGAAAAGGACGTTATCGCCAATACCCGCAAGGGCAAGCAGGTGATGAACGTGAAGCTGCCGGACGAAGCCATGATCTGCCGCCCCGTGGTGGAAGCCGAAGACCATCTCGCTGTCATCGGCGAAAACCGCAAGCTGCTCGTCTTCCCGCTGGACCAACTGCCGGAAATGGGCCGCGGCAAGGGTGTCCGCCTGCAGCGCTACAAAGACGGCGGCGTCAGGGACGTGAAGACCTTCGCGATCGCCGACGGGTTGACCTGGCAGGACTCAGCCGAACGCACCTTCACCAAACCGAAGGAAGAACTCACGGAGTGGCTTGGCGAACGCGCCCAGGCCGGAAGAATGGTGCCGAAGGGCTTTCCCAAGAGCGGAGGGTTTGGGTGAGACGTTCTGCGCAACCGCAAAATGTTTGAAATCATCGGTAAACTTGGCGTTGCCCATATGCTCAGCTCACTGAAATGTAGCAAAGAAGGCGTCTAAGGGACTTGGGAGCTATTCGGATATTGCCGACGGCGACCCAGCTCTCACTACTGATTGCTGGACAGCCTCTGCCTTCACCGGCTAGTCGTGGATCGGGAAAATACTCGGATCGGGAAGACGGTGATGTCAGACGATTTCTGGATCAAACTCGGCTGGTGGCTGTTTGTCACCTCCGCCATTTTCTTCATCATCGCCGCATCGCGCGCTGGCGACATAACCGCGCTTATTGGAGCTGTCGCATTTCTGGCCGCCAATATCGCCTTCATTATCCCTATTTACCGAGGAAGGGACTAGTCACCAGCCGACCGCTGCGGTGTTTTCCCGATTCCGGCCTTACAGACGCAGAAGAGGAGTTCGGGCGGTCAGCCCGGAGGGACATCGCCTGCGGTGATTGGAGCGATGAAACTACAAATACGCCGGGTCGTCCGGGCGGATAGCCCGGAGAGACACGGCGCAGCCTTCAGGCGCGATAAGATGAAATGACGCTCCCTAGCTGATCTGCAGGATCAAGGCCATCGCGAGCGTATAAATCAGGATGGCGGCGCCGATGATATAGGGATTGAAATCCCGTGAAAGCGTCGCCTTCGAAATCTCCTTGTCTTGGTAGATCAGGTCCGGCCATGTATAGGAGATAAAATCGCCCTGGTGAAAATCGCCTGAATGCGTCCTGTGCTATCGACGACGGGTAGGCGGCTGAAGCGTTCATTCGACATGATCCTGAGTCAGTCCAGTAGATCGTCGTCCTATCGCGCGACCCGCGGATCGGCGGTAATGATCTTCGAAAGTTCGGTTTTCTTGGCATCCATCCCCTCATGGACCAGTTTTTTCATGACATCGCGCTCGGTCACCATGCCGATGATTTTGTTCTTGTCATCGGCAATGACAAGGAAGCCGTAATTCTTTTCGCTCAACGGCTCAACGGCATCGAGTACCTAGGCATCCGCTGGAAAGGTGAGGGCGGCGCGGTTTGCTTTTGTACTCAGACCGATCCTTGATACGCATGCCGGAACGCTTGGGTTTTTGTGTAGCCATGGTC
>JAHEHW010000134.1 GCA_024639745.1 Salaquimonas sp.
TACCAGAACGAATGGTCGCAGATCGACATGGCGCGGAGCAAGCCCAGCTTCCGTCAGGATCGGCACGGTCGACAGCGACAACGTCGGTTGGGCGATATAGTTTTCCGGATTATCCTTAAGCTTTTCGCGGAAGGCTTCGAGCTCGGCCTTGCTCGCGGCCGGCCCGACCAGCATGCCGTAACCGCCGGAGCCGTGCACCTCCTTCACCACGAGTTCCGCGAGATGCTCCAGCACATATTTGAGCGATTGCGGCTCCGAGCAGCGCCAGGTCGGCACGTTTTTCAGGATGGCCTTCTCGCCGGTATAGAACTCGACAATATCCGGCATATAGGAATAGATCGCCTTGTCGTCCGAAATACCGGTGCCCGGGGCATTGGCGATGGTGATGCCGCCGGCGCGATAGACATCGAGAATGCCCGGCACGCCCAAAAGCGATTCCGGATTGAAATTCAACGGATCGAGAAACTCGTCATCGATCCGACGATAGATCACGTCGACAGGCTTGTAGCCGCGGGTGGTGCGCATGGCGATCCTGCTATCGACGACGCGCAGATCGCTTCCCTCCACCAGTTCGGCGCCCATCTGGTCGGCCAGGAAAGAATGCTCAAAATAGGCAGAGTTGAAAATGCCCGGCGTTAGCACGGCTATTACAGGCTTGCCCTCGCAGGCGGGCGGCGCGGAAGCGGCCAAGGATTTGCGCAGCGTTATCGGGTAATCGCTGACGCGCTGGACCTTGATATTGGCGAACCATTCCGGGAACATTTGCAGCATGGTTTCGCGGTTTTCGAGCATGTAGGAGACACCCGACGGCGTGCGGGCATTGTCTTCCAACACGAAAAATTCGTCCTCGCCGGTGCGTACAAGGTCGGTGCCGACGATATGGGTGTAGATCTGTCCGGGCGGCGAAACTCCGATCATCTTGGACAGGAATGTCGTGTTGCGCGCGATCAGCTCGACCGGCACGCGGCCGGCGCGCAGGATTTCCTGGCGGTGATAGATATCGTGTAGGAAGGCGTTGATGGCGCGGACGCGCTGCTCGATCCCCTTCGAAAGTCTCGCCCATTCCCGCGCGGAGATGATGCGCGGGACGATATCGAACGGAATCAGGCGCTCGGCGGCTTCCTGCTGACCGTAGACATTGAACGTGATTCCGGTGCGGCGGAAGAACCGCTCGGCTTCCGCCGATTTTTCCTTCAGCCTCGCCATGTCTTCCGAATGGACCCAGCCATGCAGGCCCGCATATGGCTCGCGGGGCTCACCCCCCTTACCATCGGAAAAGCCGAACATCTCGTCGAAATGGCGCTCTTTGCCGGACATGCAATCAAGCTTAGAGCAATGAGCCGCAAGCACAAGAGCCTTGAAAGAAAAGGCTTATTCGAATCGCAAAGAGAGTAAATTATCAAATTTCACCCGTCTTTCGCGAAAAAAATCCGCATCGCGGCAGGAAGCAGCCGAAATCGGCGGACGATCCGCGCCAATTCCCGCAAAACGCGGCAAAAATAGCGCTTTTCGTGGACGCGCTTCCCCTCTATATGCAGGCTCCATGAGCAAAGAATCCAAATATCCCGGCCGCGATCACATCCGTAATTTCTCGATCGTCGCGCATATAGACCACGGCAAGTCGACGCTTGCCGACCGCCTGATCCAGTCGACCGGTTCACTCGAGGACCGCGAGATGAAGGACCAGATCCTCGACGCGATGGATATTGAACGCGAGCGCGGCATCACCATCAAGGCGAATACCGTGCGGCTCGAATATGACGCCAAGGACGGCGAACATTACGTGCTCAATCTGATCGACACGCCTGGACATGTCGACTTCGCCTACGAGGTCTCGCGCTCACTTTCGGCCTGCGAAGGTTCGCTGCTGGTCGTCGATGCCTCGCAGGGCGTCGAAGCGCAGACGCTCGCCAATGTCTACCAGGCGATCGACAACGACCACGAACTCGTAACGGTGCTGAACAAGGTCGACCTGCCCGCCGCAGAACCCGAGCGCATCAAGGAACAGATCGAGGAAGTGATCGGGCTTGACGCTTCCGACGCAATCGAGATTTCGGCAAAGACCGGCCAAGGCATCCCGGACGTGCTTGAGGCCATCGTGAAGCGCCTGCCGCCGCCCGCAGAGGGTGACCAGAACGCACCGCTGAAAGCGCTGCTCGTAGACTCCTGGTACGACGCCTATCTCGGCGTCATCGTGCTCGTCCGCGTCATCGACGGGGTGATGAAAAAGGGCCAGATCATCCGCATGATGGGCACGGACGCAAAATACCCGGTCGAGCGGGTCGGCGTCATCACCCCGAAAATGGTGCGGGTCGAGGAATTGAAGCCCGGCGAGATCGGCTTCATCACCGCCTCGATCAAGGAAGTGGCGGATACCCGCGTCGGCGACACCATCACCGAGGACAAACGCCCGACCGAGAAGATGCTGCCGGGCTTCAAGCCGGCGCAGCCGGTCGTCTTCTGCGGACTCTTTCCCGTCGATGCCGCCGATTTCGAGGACCTTCGCGCCGCCATGGGCAAATTGCGCCTCAACGATGCCAGCTTCTCCTTCGAGATGGAAACCTCCGCCGCGCTCGGCTTCGGCTTCCGCTGCGGCTTTCTCGGACTCCTGCATCTTGAAATCATCCAGGAGCGGCTCGAGCGCGAATACGAACTCGACCTCATCGCCACCGCGCCCTCGGTCGTCTACACACTCGCCATGCGCAATGGCGAAGAAATCCAGCTGCACAACCCGGCGGACATGCCGGACACCACGCAGATCGAGGAAATCCGCGAGCCGTGGATCAAGGCGACGATCCTCACACCGGACGATTAT
The DNA here is from genome assembly GCA_024639745.1 of Salaquimonas sp. Taxonomy (GTDB): domain Bacteria; phylum Pseudomonadota; class Alphaproteobacteria; order Rhizobiales; family Rhizobiaceae; genus Salaquimonas. The sequence goes on from JAHEHW010000134.1 coordinate 2,816, forward strand.
CTCGGCGGCATTCTTAAACTCTGCCAGGAACGACGCGGCATCCAGACCGAACTCACCTATGTCGGCAAGCGGGCAATGCTGACCTATGAACTGCCCTTGAACGAAGTCGTTTTCGATTTCTACGACCGGCTGAAATCGATCTCCAAGGGCTATGCCAGCTTCGACTACCAGATGATCGGCGAGCGGGCGGGAGACCTCGTGAAAATGTCGATCCTCGTCAACGAGGAGCCCGTCGACGCGCTGTCCATGCTGGTCCACCGTTCACAGGCCGAACGACGCGGGCGGGTCATGTGCGAGAAGCTGAAAGAGCTGATCCCCCGGCACCTTTTCAAGATCCCGATCCAGGCGGCGATCGGCGGCAAGGTAATCGCGCGCGAAACGATCTCGGCGATGCGCAAGGACGTGACGGCGAAATGCTATGGCGGTGACGCCACCCGCAAACGCAAGCTTCTAGAAAAGCAGAAGGCCGGCAAGAAGAAAATGCGTCAGTTCGGGAGGGTAGAAATCCCGCAGGAGGCGTTCATCCAAGCGCTGAAAATGGGTGATGAGTAGCTTTCACTGAAAAGCAACGCTTTTGAGTAACGATTTGACCCAATGAATCAATTCAAGCGAAGAATAGCTGGAGCGCTACCCTCGAAGGGCCTGTCGCTTCCTCGCTTAGCAAAATTGTAGATCAGGTAAGCCGAGACGCTTGCCGAGGCCCATATTCTTGCAGAATGAACTCATCTGTCCGCTCTTCAACGGTATAGGAGGGGGTGGATTTTTGAAAGAATGAAGCAGGTGATCAGTCGCCGGCGCGCAGGGTCCAGTCCGAATGCTCGACGATTAGCTCTTGCATCCGATTTTCAGTTGTCGAGGCCGGTGCCGTCAGCTAGATGCCGACAAGATCGGTAATTTTCTCCGCAGCGGAGGCGCCATGAACCGGCATGAACACGCAAAAAAACCGAGTAGTGGCTGGCCAGCAAAGGCCCTTTTGAAACGCTCCGTCCTTGCGTCTGGACTTAAGTTTGGAACGCAAGCGCTGGTCGACCTTTTCGCGGATTTCACGCGCCAGCTGTTCGCGTTCCTCGTCGCGCCGTTGCGCGACCTCAACCCGCAGCTTCTGCCTAATTTTCTCAAGCGTATCAGCTTCGCCTTCAAAGGCTATTCCGAAATTGCCCATGATCGCAGCTGCTGGTTTCCTGTTGCCGGAAACAGTTACGAGACGCTTTTTTCGTCATTGGAACAAGCGTGGCAGAAAAACCTTAAAACGGATTTGTTTAAGGCGCTAAAGTTCAATGAAAAACGCTACGCTTAATCCTATCCGGTTAGCATGAAACGGTTCGCCAAATCGTGCCTGAGAGAACAATGATGGACATCATCTACACCGAAAAACATTGCCTGCGGAACGCCAAAACAGAGTTGCACGGTGGCAAGCTTGTCGCGCCATTCGAAGCACCGTTCCGTGCGCAGTGGATCCTCAAGGCAGTAACGGAGGTCAGACATGGACCCGTAATCGAACCGAAGGCCTACGGCATGGAGACTGCGCTCAAAGTGCATGACGCAGGCTATCTTGCCTTTCTGGAAACAGCCTGGGACCGCTGGGCAGCGACCGGCATGGAAGGTGAGGCGATACCGGTTATCTATCCGGTCCGCGGAATGCAGCAGCACCGGGTCCCGCGCGATATCGAGGGCACTCTTGGCTATTATGCGCAAGGGGCGGAGACTTCTCTGACCGACGGCACATTCGAGGCCGCCCTCGCGTCGATGGAATGCGCGCTGACCGGAGCCGAAAGCGTTCTGAATAATGGTGCACCAGTCTTCGCGCTCTGCCGGCCGCCGGGGCATCATGCCTCGTTCGACCAATTCGGCGGCTATTGCTTCATTAACAATGCAGCGGTAGCGGCGCAGCGGTTCCTCGACAAGGGCGCCACGAAGGTCGCGGTACTAGATGTCGATTTTCATCATGGCAATGGAACGCAGAATATCTTTTACCGGCGCGGAGACGTGTTTGTTGCTTCGCTGCATGGCGATCCGATGGACGCTTTCCCGCATTTCCTCGGATTTGCGGATGAGCACGGCGAGGGCGAGGGCGAAGGAGCGAACGCAAACTATCCCCTCCCGCCTGGAACGCAGTATGCCGAATGGGCTCGGGCGCTTGACAGTGCACTTGGCGCGATCGGCAAATTCGGCGCGGAAGCGCTCGTCGTGTCGCTCGGCGTCGATACGTTCGAGAAAGATCCGATATCCTTCTTCAAGCTGAAGACGGATGATTTCAAACGCTACGGCGAGGTGATCGGCAGGCTGAGGCTACCGACGCTGTTCCTGATGGAAGGGGGCTATGGCGTAGAAGAAATTGGGATCAATGTGGCCAATGTCCTTTCCGGCTTTGAGGCAGCTTAAACGAGCCGCAATTTTATTGGATCTCGCGGGGGAATCAGCCTTTCCAGTTGCCGTCGCGCCACATGGCCGCAAGCGCGGTCCTGTAATCTGGATAGGCGTATCGCATGCCCAACACTCGCTTAGATTTATCGTTGCAAACGCGTTTGTTCTCACCATAGAAGGAACGCGCCATGGGCGACAGATCGGCACTTTCGAAGTCAATTTCGGGCGGCGGTTCGCGCCCGGCAAGTTCATGCGCGAACGTTACGAGGTCCTGCGGCGGCGCAGGTTCATCGTCCGTGATGTTGAAAATACCGGCGGCCTTCACTTCCCTCGCAAGATCGACGGCCTGGGCGATATCCTCACGATGAATGCGATTGAAAACCTGGCCAGGTTTGACGAGACGACGGGAGCGCTCGAGCTCCATATTTACGAAGGCGTTTCGCCCCGGTCCATAGATCCCCGAGAGTCGGAAAATCGCAAGCGGTAAGCCGGTTTTTCCCGCAATGGCCTGCCAGGCCGTTTCTGCATTGATTCTCTGGATGGAGCGTGTCGAGACGGGCTGGCAAGGGGTTTCCTCGTTGACCCAGGC
>JAHEHW010000135.1 GCA_024639745.1 Salaquimonas sp.
GCTGGTCTCGCTCGAGGGGTTCGACCGGCTGCATGATACGCCCGAAACCGCACCGGCCGATCCCTTCGAGGCGCGTGGCGAGGACGACTACACCGCCCACGCGGAAGATGACAACGGTGTGCATGACGAGGATGACCACGACGGGCGTGGCCACGCCCGCGAGCCCGACAAGATCAACGCCGTCTATGTCGGCGTAGCAAGCCCGGGCGCCATCCTTTCGATCCAGCGAGCCGTAGCGGAGTATAGGACTGAGCCTCTGACGGCGGTCCTGCCGAATGTCGCGCTCCTGCAGCTCTGGTCGATTACCGGTACGGCAGAGAACGCCTTGCGCCTCATGGCTGTGGCGGTGGCGCTTGCGGGGATCGTGGGCATGGTTGTTATGCTTTCTGCCTCACTGGATGCGCGGCGGCGCGAATTCGCCATTCTCAGGTCGGTCGGGGCCTCGCCCGCGCGGATCTTTTCCCTTATCGTGCTGGAAGCGGCACTCGTTACGGCGGCGGGCATCGTTCTGGGCCTATTTCTGCTTGCAGTGGTGACGGCTGCGGTCCAGCCTTTTATTGCCGCGCAATTAGGTCTGCGTCTCGATGCCGGCGGGATACTGGGGCGGGAAACCCAGATTGTCCTGATCATCTTTGCCGCTGGTCTGATTGCCGGTATTCTGCCGGCACTGCGGGTCTATCGCATGACGCTTGCAGATGGGCTGTCCTTCCGGCTGTGAGAAAGAGGATTTATCGATGATATTGTTACGCTTGATTGTCGCGGCTTCGCTGACCTGCGTCCTCTGGGTGTCCGCTGTTCTCGCAGAGGCCGTCCAGATCGGATGGGACGATCTCGCTCCTGCCGCCGAGGCGTACGAGAACCCCTTCGCCGACCTAGAACCCGACCAGCTGAGTGACCTCAGAACGGTTCTTCGGTCGCGGTCTGCCGGCGCGGGCGCAGGCGCGTTGACACCGGAAATGAAGCAGGAGGCCGAGGCGGCGACCGCGCGCCTCGAAGCAAGCGGGCTCGACATCGACCGGCTGTTTGAGCAGCGTGAGGTTATCATGGAGAAGCGTATCGCCGCGGCGACTGCGATCAGACCGGACATCGTCGGGCAGGACATTCGCATGCCCGGATACCTTCTGCCGCTGGACCTTCGCGATGGAAAGGCTGTCGAATTCCTACTGGTCCCGACGGTGGGTGCCTGTATACACACGCCGCCGCCACCCGCCAACCAGATGGTGCATGTGCGTTATCCCAAGGGCGTGGAGATCGAAGGCTTGTATTCGCCGGTCTGGATCCGCGGGACGATGATGACAGAGCAGACAACGCAGACGGTGCGCTATTCCGACGGCCAGGCGCAGGTCGATGTCAGCTACGTAATGTCGGCCGACCTCGTCGAACCCTATCGGTGACCTCAGACCGCACTGTGTGGTGCGCTCCCTGTTCTAGCCGGCGGCCTGGAAAAACAGATCGGCGGCTTGGTCGAGCACGACAACAGTCGCCACTTCCACGAAAGACTGGCCAATGTGACTCCGACGGGCGTCTACCACGGCCGCGGCGCGACCATCCACAAGGTGAGAAAGGAGATCAAGAAGCAGACGATCCAGAAACGCCGCTTGCAGCGCCGGGCTGCTGCCGCCTAGACTCAAACCGAAACCGAACGAGAGCTTCCGTTACAAAATAACCCACGCGTTCCGAAAAACTTTGACGACGGACAAACGCGACATCGCCCGGCAACCAGTTGATTCGGGGTCGATAGGGCTTGTAAAGGGCGTTCGCAGTCGATTCGGCTGGCTCCGAACTTGGGAATGCACTTGGACCACCTGAATAACGCAACCACAAGACTACTGGCGCAGGTAATCGATTGGGCCCAAAGCCTCGACATCGGTGAGATCGCCGTAGGCGGCGTCATCTTCCTGGCTGTGTTCCTTGCGCGCAGACCCCTCGCCAGAGGCGCGTATGCGGTTCTGGCACATATCACTAAGAGCATCCAGATACCACTCAACAGCGCGGTTGAACGCGCGGCACTTCCCGCGATCCGCGTGCTGATTATTTCCCTGCCTCTCCATAATCTGCTCGAGGCCTTGAATCTCCCGCCCTTGATCGATCAGACCCTCGAACGGCTCGTCATGTCGATCGTCATCGCAGCCGTTTTTGCAGCGACATATACACTTACGAGCGCCGCGGTGCGCTGGATAGTCAGCGCCAGGCGACATCAGAACGGGTTGCAGCTTGACTGGCTCAATAAGATCTTCAAGGCGATCGTCTTCGTTGTCGGCGTGGTCGCGGTACTGCAGGTCTGGGGCGTGAATATCGGACCTGTCGCGACAGGAATGGGCGTCCTGGGAGCCGGAATGGCCATTGCCGCCCAGGATTTGTTCAGGAACCTGATTGCCGGTATGGCCAGCGTCGGGGAACGCCGGTTCGAGATCGGCGATTGGATCCGCGTCGAAGGTGTCGTGGAAGGGATCGTCGAGAAGGTCGAATTGCGCTCAACCCTCGTTCGGCAGTTCGATCAGGCCGCCGTTCATGTGCCGAACGCGGAACTTGCCAACACGACGATGAAAAACTTCACGCGCCGCCAGCACCGACAGATCTATTGGACAATCCAGGTTGTCTACGGAACGACCGCGGATCAGCTCACCAGAATCCGGGATGATATCAGGGCCTATATCGAAAGCAGCGAAGATTTCGTCCCGGCGGACGAAATCGACAGCTATATTTATCTGGATACCTTCTCCGACAGTTCCATCGACATTCTGGTCTGGTGCTACACGAAGACGACGGAATTCGGTGAATATCTGGCGGCCAAGGATCGCTTGCTTCTAGCGATAAAGCGGATTGTCGAAGACGCCGGCAGTTCCTTCGCGTTTCCGACACGCATGATTGTCTCGGGGCCGCAGGCTGAAACTTGATCCGCAATGCGGAGCATCGGGAAGTTATCCCGGAAGGCATCAAGAGAGCGATGTCGGCGATTGCAACATTTCTGCCGGCTTGAAGATTCGCCAGAAGCGGTGGATTTCGCTGGGGCAGCAGACATTTTCCGTCATCTTGCGCAAGCACGATTCTTCTGAGCTCAGAAGCCGTCATCTGCAAGCTGCAAGCCTGATCTGCCGGCTCTCATTTCATGTGCTTTGGTGCGCCGGTCCGGACTCGAACTTGCTGGTGCCCGATTACTCTGCCGGTGCAGCCTGATGCACCGGCCCGCCTATTTCTGCGCCTTCTGGATCTTCTTCCATGTGTCCTTCAGGGAAACGATCTCGTTGAACACGGTGCGCCCGGGCGTCGAATCCGGATCGACGCAGAAATACCCCAACCGTTCGAACTGCACCTGCGCGCCGACCGGCTCGCCGGCAAGCGCCGGCTCCGTCTTCGCCGCCTCGATGACGGTCTTGGAATTCCGATTGATGGCGGCGAGGAAATCCTCCTCGGCGGCGGGATTGTCGCTTGCGAACAGCTGCTCGAAGCGGCGCACCTCGGCGTCGACGGCGGTCGCGATGTTGACCCAGTGCAGGGTTCCGCGGACCTTGCGCCCGTCGGGCGAATCGCCGCCCCGAGATGCGGGGTCGTAGGTGCACCGCAGCTCAACGACCTTGCCGCTCTCGTCCCTGATGACATCGGTACAGGTGATGAAATAGGCATAGCGCAGCCGCACCTCGCGCCCGGGGGCGAGCCGGAAGAACTTCTTCGGCGGATCCTCGCGGAAGTCGTCCCGTTCGATGTAAAGGGTCCGAGAAAACTCGACGGGCCGCGTGCCCGCGCCCTCGTCCTCCGGATTGTTGACGGCGTCGAGCAGTTCGCTCTCGCCTTCCGGGTAGTTCTCGATGACAACCTTCAACGGTTTGAGAACAGCCATACGCCGCAGGGCATGGCGATTGAGATATTCCCGCGTGCAGAATTCCAGAAAGGCGTAATCGACGACGCTGTCGGCGCGGGCAACGCCGATATCGCGGGCAAAATCGCGCACCGCCTGCGCCGGGATTCCGCGCCTGCGCATGCCGCGTAGGGTCGGCATTCTGGGATCGTCCCAGCCGTCGACGACCCCGTCCTTGACCAGCTGCATAAGCTTGCGCTTGGACAGCATCGTGTGGGTCAGGTTGAGGCGGGCAAATTCATACTGTTTCGGCGTCGACGGGGTCGGCAGACATTCGATCAGCCAGTCGTAAAGCGGCCGGTGGTCGGCGAATTCCAGCGTGCACAGGGAATGGGACACCCCCTCAATCGCATCCGACTGGCCATGGGCATAATCGTAGGTCGGGTAAATGCACCAGGCATCGCCGGTGCGCGGATGGGCTTCGTGCAGGACGCGGTAAAGCACCGGGTCGCGCATGTTGATGTTGCCCGACGCCATGTCGATCCTGGCGCGCAGGGTCTTGGCCCCGTTCGGGAATTCGCCCGCCCGCATGCGCCGGAAGAGGTCGAGATTCTCGTCCACAGACCGGTCGCGATGGGGGCTGTTGCGGCCCGGCTCCTTGAGCGTGCCGCGATAGGCGCGGATCTCGTCGGCGCTGAGATCGTCGACATAGGCGTTGCCGGTCTCAATCAGGTGCTCGGCCCAGTCGTAGAGCTGCTGAAAATAGTCGGAGGCATAGAGCGTCGTGCCGCCCCAGTCATAACCGAGCCAGTTCAGATCGTCTTGAATGGCTTCGATATATTCCATCTCCTCCTTGACCGGATTGGTATCGTCCATGCGCAGGTTGCAGCGGCCGCCGAACTCGGCGGCCATGCCGAAATTCAGGCCGATCGACTTGGCATGGCCGATATGGAGATAGCCGTTCGGCTCCGGCGGGAACCGGGTCACGACATCCGTTACCCGGCCGGACGCAAGGTCTTCCCGGATGATGTCCCGCACGAAATGGTCCGGGCCGTCGCGCCCGGTCTCGGTTGTCGCGTGATCTTTGTCGGTCATGATCCCGAACTTGCTGATCTTAAGACGTTTTGGGACTTGTGCGTCAACTAAGCGGCTGAGGCAAGCGCCGAAAGCGCCACAATTGAATTGCTCAGCGCATTGAAGCCGCGAACACGGCGACCTGACGGCGCGTCGATAGGCCAACGAGGGAGTGTTTTGTCTGTCTGATTTGTCCTGCGCGCAGTGAAAAGATCTGCCGTTCAGCGGATCAGCCGATATTCCAGAGCACCTGCGGGTGGTCGGCCGGGACCGAGGCCGGGCCAGAGCCGCCGGGAACCGGGTCGGTTCTTTCAGCCGAGATGACGATCGTACCAGCGAAAACCAGCGCGGTGGCCGCGATCGCAAAGACGGGAAAAAATCCGGCGCGGGAAGGATTTGGGCGGGTCATCTTCGCATTCACTTTGAGTCTGGATGTGGAGCAGAAACTGCCAGGGCAATATCGTCCTGCCGGCTGAATGCCGGATGAACGGACCCGGCATTCCGCTTTTTTTTTGCCTGACGCGGTCAATCGGTCCCCTTTCGGCAGGCTGAAGTGCTCAGAACGGGCCCTGAATGATCTGGAAGCTGTCGAGCGTGATGGCCGTCAGTGCGCCGAAGAAGATAACGACGGCCGCCGTCTGCAATGTAACGGCCATAACGGTGACGGTGGTGAACAAACGATCCAACATGGCTCTCTCCTCAACGAGCGTCCTGCTCTTTCCCGGAGATGGTGACGGCAGAGGCTCATCAAAGTGACGGCCGTCACAGATCGGTCGAATACGTGAAAACGGGCTGCCGGTGCGGTTTTGTGAGGATCCGGCGGATGCCGAGCCAGATCTGACCGGCAATGAGCGGCAGGAAACTGGCGGCGACGACAAGAAG
>JAHEHW010000136.1 GCA_024639745.1 Salaquimonas sp.
ATCGGCGGCCTCCTGACGCGCTGTCCTTCAGCTTTTTACCTGTCCTCATACATGGGAAAAAACCGTACATGACCTCAGCAAGCGAGAAACACCGGACCAGAAAATCAGCGGAAGTGTTTGGACAGCTTCAGGCCTTGCGCCTGATAGTTCGAACCGAGGCCGTAACCGTAAACCCGCTCTGGCCTTTCCAGCATGGCCTCGTAGACAAGGCGACCTACCAGTTGGCCGTGCTCGAGGATAAACGGCACTTCGTGGCTGCGAACTTCTAGCACACCCCGCGCACCCTCGCCGCCGGCTTCGATATTGCCGAATCCCGGATCGAAGAACCCCGCGTAATGCACTCTGAACTCGCCAACCAGAGGGTCGAAAGGCACCATTTCCGCGGCATAATCCGGAGGAACGTGTAGCGCTTCGCGGGAAACCAGAATATAGAATTCATTGGGATCAAGGATGATCTCTCGGTTCTTGCCGGCATAAATCGGTTCCCAAAATTCGGTCCGGTCCAATCCCGCCTTGCGGTCAACATCGACTACGGCCGTATGGCGCTTGCCGCGATAACCGACGAGACCCGTCTTATCGCCCGTCAAATCGATCGAAACGCCAATCCCCCTGGCGTGAATGTTCGGGGCGGCGGTCGTGACGAGGGTCTCGCGCTCGTGCAGCGCGAGGAGCGCATTGTTGTCAAGGCTCGAGTCGCCACGGCGAAAGCGTACCTGAGCAAGTCGCGAACCCGTCCGTACCAACACCGGAAACGTGCTCGGGCTGATCTCTAGATAGAGCGGACCTTCATAACCGGCCGGTATGCGATCAAAGCTTCCGGAATGGTCGCAAATCACCCTGGTAAAGATATCGAGGCGCCCCGTGGAACTTTTGGGATTGGCAGAAGCCGAGATATCCTTGGGCAAGCAGAGGCTCTCCATAAGTGGCACGATGTAGACGCAACCGGTCTCGAGGACAGCGCCGTCTGACAAGTCGATCTCATGAAATGTCAGGCGTTCGAGTTTTTCCTCGACCGTGGCGTTGCCGGGGAGGAAGGAAGCCCGCACCCTGAACGCCTTTATCCCCAACCGAAGATCGAGACTTGCGGGCTGGATCTGGTGTTCGTCGAGCGGCGCCCTTGAGGCAAGCGCTCCCTGCTCGAATAACCGGTTGATGTGACTATCGGGCAGAATGCCCGCCGCTTTCGTCGTCATAATCGCTTCTGGCAATAGCTGGTACTGTTGATAAAGGTCTAAAGGATGAAGTGATTGACGAAAACCGGTTTCGGGCGTAAATCACTGATAATTCTCTCGTGGTGATTTGGGCCGGCCGGCTTGCAGCCACGTTAAACAAGTTGCTAAAAGGGCCGTGAGAAAACCGGCTAGCGACATCGCGGCCGGTTTTTTTGGAGGCACAGGATGTCTGAGAAACAGGGTCAATCTTCATGGCAGCCGGAAACCAATCTGGTTCACGGCGGGACATGGCGTTCGTCACTCGGCGAAACCTCGGAAGCGCTCTTTCTGACTCAGGGCTTTGTCTATGACAGTGCAGAGTCGGCTGAAGCACGTTTCAAGAGCGAGGAGGAAGGCTTTATCTACTCCCGCTACGGGAACCCGACCGTCCAGATGTTCGAACAACGCATGTGCATGCTTGAAGGCGCTGAAGACGCGCGGGCAACGGCATCCGGAATGGCCGCCGTCTCGAGCGCCATCGGCTGTCAATTGCAGCAAGGGGATCACATCCTTTCAGCCAAGGCGCTTTTCGGCTCCTGCCGTTTCATTGTCGAGAAACTGATGCCATCTTATGGCGTGGAATGCACGCTGGTTGACGGTAAAGACCTCGCTGCCTGGAAAGCTGCCATTCGCCCCAACACAAAAGTCTTTTTTCTCGAAACGCCGACCAATCCGACGATGGAATTGTGCGATCTTGAAGCCATCGCGGACCTCGCTCATGAATCCGGGGCAAGACTCGTCGTTGACAATGTCTTCGCCACCCCGATGCTGCAGCGGCCCCTGGAGCTAGGGGCAGATGTTGTCGTTTACTCGGCAACCAAACACATCGATGGTCAGGGACGCTGTCTCGGCGGTATCGTTCTTTCCTCAAAAGAATGGATCGATGAAAATCTGCATGACTATTTCCGCCATACGGGACCAAGCCTTAGCCCGTTCAACGCCTGGGTATTGCTTAAGGGTCTGGAAACGCTGCCGCTTCGCATCCGGCAGCAGACCGAAACGGCAACAAGGATAGCGAACTTCCTTTCAGAGCACAAATCGGTGCGGCGCGTCATCTATCCCGGGCATCCGAGTCACCCGCAATACGAACTTGCGACACGTCAGATGAAAGGCGGTTCAACGCTGGTTTCCTTCGAGTTGGATGGTGGAAAATCGGAAGCTTTTGCTTTCGAAAACGCTCTCGGGATCATCGGCATCTCCAACAACCTCGGTGACGCGAAAAGTCTGGTCACGCACCCGGCGACAACCACGCACAAGAATCTGTCACAGAAAGATCGGGATGAACTGGGGATTTCGGCCGGTCTCATCCGATTGTCCCTGGGACTTGAGAACAGCGATGACCTGATGATCGATATAGACCAGTCGCTCGCCAAAGCCTTTGCTTAAGGCTGCGCCCTATCGATCCTTGATAAGGTCTTGCGCCTGAAGGATTCGCGCGAGCGCCGTATACAGGCAGACTGCCGCGAACGCCCAAGCCAGTAACGGGAACCACTCAGGGAATACGCAGGCGGCGGCGAATACCGCGATGGTTTCGGTCGCTTCTGCGAGCCCGGTGGTGAAATATATCGATTTCGTGCCGCGGGCGTTGGACGACAATTTTCGCTTTTCCGCCATGACTGAGAAGGCCAGAAAGCTGGCGCCGTTGACATAGAAAGAAAAAATCAGCGCAGCGCCGGCCAATGCGTTTTGCTCCATATCAGCCAGTATGAAACCAAGTGGGATTATTCCGTAAAACACAAAATCGAGGACGATATCGAGGAAGCCGCCAAAATCGGTCACCCTCCCGCTGACTTTCGCAAGAGAGCCGTCCAGCCCGTCGAAAAGCCTACTAAGAAGAAGAAAGAAAAGTCCGGTGAGGAAATAACCAGCACCAATGGCGCAAGCCGCGACAACACCGATGCAAAGCGCCACGACCGTGATCTGGTTCGGCGTTATTCTCCAATATGTCAGTTGTCGTGCAGCCGACAGCAGCATGGGGTCGAGAAGGTTGCGGGCTTTTCCGTCGAACATATTGCCTTTCCCTTGCAGATCATCCATCCAGTTTTGGCAATTGGCCGAAACGGCTCTGGCGATCAGCTTTCCAAAACGCTAGGTTCGGACGATGTTTCTCATGGAGCTCTTATCATGTATCGCGAAATGACCGAAGGCATAGAGGTCACGGTCCTGCCCGTATACATCGACGAAAGATCGGACCCCGGGGAGCACCGTTATTTCTGGGCCTATCAGGTTCAGATCGAAAACAAGGGAGCAGATACGATCCAGCTCATCAACCGTTTCTGGACGATTACCGACGGCAACGGCGCCGTCGAAGAAGTCTATGGGCCGGGTGTTATTGGCGAACAACCGGTCCTTTCCCCCGGCGAACGGTTTGAATATACTAGCGGATGCCCTCTGACCACGCCTTCCGGCATCATGGTGGGGCACTATGAGATGCAGCGCGGAGATGGCGAACTGCTGCTGATCAAGATACCGGCCTTTTCACTGGACCTTCCAGATGCCGACCCAAGCGTTAACTAAACGAGAGCCGGGCGGCTTCTTCGCTGCCATCAGGCCCATCATGCTCGTCAATGGTCTGCTGCTGACGACGCTGGGCGCCGCTATGCTATTGCCGGCGATCGTCGACCTCGTCGCGGAAAACGACGACTGGCAGGTATTCGCTTCGGCGGCAATCCTGACCATGCTGATCGGGGGTGGCCTCTATGGAGGCGCTCGCGGCACCGTCTCGGAGATGACGACGCGTCAGGCCTTTCTCATGGTCACGCTTGCCTGGATGCTACTGTCCCTTTTCGGCGCCCTGCCCTACCTCTGGTCGGGCGTCGTCCCCAGCTTTACCGACGCATATTTCGAGTCCATGTCAGGCATCACGACAACCGGCTCGACGGTGATTACCGGGCTGGATTTCGCGCCACCCGGCATTCTGCTTTGGCGTGGTATTCAGCAATGGCTTGGCGGGCTCGGGATCATCGTCATGGCAGTTGCCGTTTTGCCGATGCTTCAGATCGGCGGAATGCAGCTGTTCAAGATCGAGGCGTTCGACACGGCCGAAAAGATCATGCCGCGGGCAACGCAGATTTCCGGTTCGCTTACCCTCGTTTACATCTTCATCACGGGCTTGTGCATGATCGCATATCTGGCAGTTGGGTTGCGTATTGATGATGCCGTCATCCACGCGATGACAACGGTCGCAACCGGCGGTTATTCGAGCAAGGATTCCTCGTTGGCCTATTTCGACAGCTTTTGGGTGGACGGCGTCGCAGCGTTTTTCATGGTAGCAGGATCGATACCTTTTATCCTCTACGTTCAGGCGGTGCGCGGTAAACCACTGGACCTTTATCGCAACTCTCAGGTTCGCGTTTTCCTGGCCGTTTTGTTTGTTCTCGTGATGATCGGGTGGTGGTTGCATCCCGAACCGGAAAATCCCGTACTCGGGTTTTTCCATTCGCTATTGAACGTGACCTCGCTTGTGACGGGCACGGGATACACGACAACCGATTACAATGCCTGGGGCTACGCCTCGCAGTTTTTTTTCTTCTGGATCATGTTCATCGGAGGGTGTGCCGGCTCAACCTCTTGCGGGATCAAGATTTTCCGTTTCCAGGTGCTTTTTGAAACCGTAAAACAGCACATAAAACAAACGCTTCAGCCCAATGGCGTTTTCATCATGCGCTACAATCACAAGATCCTGCGCGATGACGTCTCGGCAGCGGTGATGAATTTCTTCTTTCTCTTCGCGATGGTTTTCGCGATCACTGCCACGACACTCAACCTTGCTGGACTGGATCTAATTACAGCGGCATCGGCCGCAGCAACAGCCCTCGCCAACGTCGGCCCAGGCATGGGTGACGTCATCGGACCAACGGGAAATTTCAAAAGCCTCGAAGATCTGCCGAAATGGATTCTGATCGCTGCGATGCTTATCGGCCGGCTTGAATTGCTGACCGTTCTGGTTCTTTTCATTCCACGCTTCTGGCGCTACTGAAACGAGCGGAACAGGGGGAACTTATTCGAGTTCGTCGCGGCTGATCACATATTCGGTGCTGCAGAATTCGCAGCTCGAAGATATCGTATCGTCCGACCAACTTTCTTCCAATTCCTCAGGACCCAGCGATTTCAGGATGCCAATGATTTTCTCTCTGGTGCATGAGCACTTATCGCTGACATGAGGCCCCTCATGGATGATCACGCCGTGCTCGTTGAAAAGCCTGAAGAGCAATCTCTCACTCCCGATACCCGGATCGACGAGCTCATCGTCGCTGATCGTTTCGACGAGAGAACGCGCTTCGACCCATGCGTCGTCGCGTTCTTCGGTTATAGGCTCCGCGGAACCTTCCTGCGCATTGCCGCCGGGAAGATCGCGTCTTATGAGCCGATCCGTCGATTCAGGCAGGAACTGCACCAGAACGCCACCGGCTCGCCAACCATGGGATGAGCCGCTGCCCGTTACATCCGGCGTCACGATTTGCGATACGGCCATTCTCAGATGAGTCGGAATTTGCTCTGACTGGCGGAAATAAGCCTGCGCCACATCTTCGAGCGA
>JAHEHW010000137.1 GCA_024639745.1 Salaquimonas sp.
CCGTCGAATGTTTCGATACCCTGGGCAATCTCCCGGCCACCGGCGTTACGATAGAACCGCGAAGCGATGTGGTTTTCCTCGAGTACCCAGACAACACTCCCCTTCAGGCCCCGACGCTTCAGTTCGCCAAGCGCTGCCAGGAAAAGATGCGTGCCGAGGCCGACACCCTGATATTCGGGCAAAAGGTAGAGTTCGTAAACTTCACCATCAAACGGCAGAGTGCTTACACGGTTGCGTCCGATGGTAGCGTAGCCGACGACCGAACCCTCCATTTCGAGCACAATGATAACCGTGTTGCGCGCAATTGCGTTCGTCCACCAATCAGCACCACGACGTTGAATCATGCGGGTAAGCGCCTTGTGGGGCACCATTCCGGAATAGGCATGATGCCAAGCACGATCATGAACAGTCGCAATTGCTCCCGCGTCATCCCGAACTGCCCTGCGCGTGTTTACGGTTACCGTCGTCATTCGGAAATCATACGTTAACAGACGATTAACCTAAAGAGGCTGACTTCAAAAAAAGAAAATCAAGTGATCTAAACTCACAGTTTCGCTTATTTAACAATCGCATGCAGTGTCGGAAACGGTTCAGGCCGCACCGAGTTGCCGCGATTTTTCGAAACGTTTGCGCTCATGCGGGTCAAGAAAGCGTTTCCGGAGGCGAATAGATTTCGGGGTAACCTCAACCAGTTCATCGTCCTGGATCCAGGAAAGCGCGCGTTCGAGACTCATGCGAATCGGCGGCGTCAGCTTGACTGCATCGTCTTTCCCGGCAGCGCGGACGTTCGTGAGTTTCTTGCCCTTAAGCACATTGACTTCAAGATCATTGTCGCGGGTATGAATGCCAATGATCATGCCCTGATAGACCTTTTCGCCGGGATCAATCACCATCGGACCACGATCCTCGAGGTTGAACAGGGCGTATGCGACGGATTCGCCGAAATCGTGGGAAATCAGGACGCCATTAACGCGTCCGCCGATCGGGCCTTTGTAGGACTCGTAACCGTGGAAGAGCCGGTTCATGATCGCAGTGCCACGTGTATCGGTCATCAGCTCCGACTGGTATCCGATCAGGCCGCGTGTCGGGGCATGAAATACGAGGCGAACCCTGTTCGACCCGGAAGGTTTCAGTTCAATGAGATCGGCTTTGCGGGTCGAGAGTTTCTCAACAACTGAACCGGAATATTCCTCATCGACGTCGATAACGACTTCCTCGATTGGTTCCAGCAAGCCACCGTTTTCATTCTGCTGCATAACGACACGAGGGCGCGAGACGGCGAGTTCGAAGCCCTCGCGGCGCATGGTTTCGATCAGGACAGCTAGCTGTAATTCACCGCGCCCGGACACATTGTAGGAATCCTTTTCTGCCGCCTCTTCCACCTGGAGCGCGACATTGCCTTCAGCTTCCCGCAAGAGACGATCGCGGATGACCCGGCTCGTTACTTTATCGCCTTCGGTGCCGGCGAGCGGAGAATCATTGACCATGAATGACATGGTTACAGTTGGCGGGTCGATCGGTTGGGCTTCGAGTGGCTCGGTCACCGCCGGATCGCAGAATGTGTCGGCCACACTGCCTCTGGAAAGGCCTGCAATCGCGACGATGTCACCGGCATGAGCTTCTTCGACCGCGATTCGTTCGACGCCGCGGAAGGCCAGAATTTTCGATATGCGACCGGTTTCTACCGTTTTGCGGTCCCGATTGAGGACTTTCACGTTCTGGTTCGGTTTCAGCACGCCGGAATGAATGCGGCCGGTGATGATTCGACCAAGGAAATTGTCCGCTTCGAGAATGGTTCCGATCATCCGGAATGGACCGGTTTTCTCGACGGCCGGTTCCGGCACGCGGTCGAGGATGAGATCGAACAGTGGCTTCAGTCCCTGATCCTTTGGTCCATCCGGTTCTGTAGCCATCCAACCGTCGCGGCCCGAGCCGTACAATATAGGAAAATCAAGCTGTTCATCATTGGCGTCGAGCGCGGCAAACAGATCGAAGACTTCGTCTACTACCTCGTCTGGGCGCGCATCGTGCCGGTCAATCTTGTTCACTGCAACGATCGGTTTGAGACCGACTTTCAATGCCTTCCCGACCACGAATTTGGTTTGCGGCATCGGGCCTTCAGCGGCATCCACGAGCAGCACTGCACCGTCAACCATCGATAGGATTCGTTCGACCTCGCCCCCGAAATCGGCGTGGCCGGGGGTGTCGACGATATTGATCCGCGTTCCCTGCCATTCGACCGAAGTCGCTTTTGCAAGGATGGTGATCCCGCGTTCTTTCTCGAGATCGTTCGAATCCATCATGCGTTCGCCGATCCGCTGGTTCTCGCGGAAGGTCGAGGATTGTTTCAACAATTCGTCAACAAGTGTCGTTTTCCCATGGTCGACATGGGCGATGATCGCAATATTGCGCAAAGTCATTTGTTTTCAGCCTGGATGGTGTGGTGCGGATCTATCCGCCAAATTGCGGTCGAGCCCTTTGCGGAGCCGCCGTCTCATGCGCCGCTGCATACAGTGTTTTTCAACGAAACGGAAGGGCTTTGTCGAAAGCCTGGTTGAGACCCGTTTTTACGCCAGCCCGCGACCTTCCAAAAGGGCATCCGGTTCCGGCAGCTTTCCGCGGAACGCCCTGTAGGTTTTCTCCGGATCGACGGAACCGCCAGCGGCATAAATGTGTTTCTTCAGCCGCTTGGCCAGTTTCTTGTCAAACACGTTGCCGGTTTCCTGAAACGCCCGGAAGGCGTCCGCATCGAGGACTTCCGACCACATATAGGAGTAGTAGCCAGCGGAGTAGCCATCACCGGCAAAGACATGCGCGAAATGCGGGGTCCGGTGCCGCATGCTGATTGCGGCGGGCATTTTGAACGACTTGAGCTTTTCGGCTTCGAAAGCCATCGGATCTTCCACCTTATCTGCCGTGTGATAAGCCATGTCGACGAGGGCGGAGGCTGTGAATTCCACGGTCTGGAATCCCGAATTGAAGGTTTCCGCCGCAATGATCTTCTCAACGAGGCCCGCCGGGATCGGCTCGCCGGTCTCATAATGTACCGCGTATTTCGACAGGATTTCAGGTACCATCAGCCAGTGTTCGTAAAGCTGCGAGGGCAATTCCACGAAATCGCGGGATACCGCCGTCCCGGAAACGGATGGATATTTAACATCGGACAGCATGCCGTGGAGAGCGTGACCAAACTCGTGAAACAGGGTACGCGCATCGTCGAGCGATAAGAGGGACGGTTCCCCCTTTGCGAAATTCATGACGTTGTAGACGATGGGCTTCTGGCCCTTGGCGCCATCCGCAGCACGGCGGAGTTTATGAGCTGGCTGGAAATTACTCATCCAGGCGCCGGAACGCTTCGATGGGCGCGCATAATAATCACCCAGGAAAGTAGCGATACGCTTGCCCTTGGCATCCTTCACCAGGAAAATCCGGACGTCCGGATGGTAGGCCTCGACATCCTCTACTTCTTCGACGGTGATATCAAAAAGGCGGTTCGCGACGTCGAAACAGGCTGCTATGATGTCATCCAGCTGGAAATAGGGTTTGATCTCTGCCTCGGTGAAAGAGAATTTCTCGGCCCTGAGCTTCTCTGCATAGTGGCGCCA
Organism: Salaquimonas sp.; assembly: GCA_024639745.1. Lineage (GTDB taxonomy): Bacteria > Pseudomonadota > Alphaproteobacteria > Rhizobiales > Rhizobiaceae > Salaquimonas. Next base: position 3,606 of record JAHEHW010000137.1, read on the forward strand.
ATCCCAAGGAGCGACTGGATGATTTGCGCCGGAAGCTGCGATCAGGGTCTGCAACTCCGCCTCTTCTTCACCAGCCCTCTGTCTTGCTTTTTCCCAGACTGTCTCTAGCAATCCAAAAACTGCGTCTGGGCTTTTCGCCATGGTATTATCAAGCTTCAGGGCAGCATAATTCTCATAACCGAGAAGCTCGGCCTTTCGCGCTCTCAATTCCAGGATGCGGGGCAGAAGTTTCCGATTGTCATGGTCGCCCGGGTTTTCGCCACGGGCAACCCATGCCCGATAGGCTTTCTCGCGAAGGGCGCGGTCCTCGCTGAAGGTCAGAAACGGTTCGATGATCGAGCGCGAAAGGGTCACGGCGTATTGATCGGGATTTCCCCTTTCAACGGCGGCTTGCTTCATGGCCGATTTCAAGAATGGCGGGATTCCCTCCAATTGACCGTCGTCGAGCATGATCGACCAATTTGCTTCATCTGCCAGAATATTCTGGCCAAACTGCGTTCCAAGGCCGGCCAGTTCCTCATTGATGGCGGCAAGCTCTTCCTGCTGATCCTTCGCAAGGGAAGCTCCGGCCTTGATGTAATTTTTCCAATAGCGCTCGAGCACTCTCTTCTGTTCGTCGGAAAGATCGAGTTTCTTTCGTTTCTCCCAAAGCTTGTCGATGCGTTTGAAGAGTTTGCGGTTCATCGCGATCCTGGAACTGTAGCGGGAAAGTTCTCCCGACAATTGGCGCTCGAGTTTCTGCACGGTTTCGTTGGTGTCGGTCGATGAGCGATTGAAGAAAATCGCGGCGGCACGATCCAGTTTATCTCCAGCTTTCTCAAGCGCCGTGATCGTGTTTTTAAAGGTCGGCGTTTTAGGGTTTTCGGCAATCGTGTCGATTTCTGCCAAGCCTTCCTCCATGGCGACATCGAAAGCTGGACGGAAGTCCTCGTCTGCTATTTTGGCAAAATCGGGTAATCCCAACGGCCCGTTCCAGTGAAAGACGCGTTCATTGACTGAGATCGGTTGTCTGCTTTTGGCGCTCATTCGGGTATCCATTCGGGTCGTATTGGCTTGATTGTGATGTATGCAGCGCAAAAGGTATCGGCAAGTCCAGATTTCCGTAGCCTGCCGCCGACAATCATCGCACGGTTAATTCGCCGTGCCGATCATTGATGCCTTCGCGAACTGACTCCCAAAGAAGCGAGAATGTCTGGAACCCCTCTTCCGTAACCTCGTCCGTATCGAGAGCCCGGACGACGGTCTCGAGGGTCTGGTACAACTCCTGCTTCAGGAGATGCAATTCGTCCACCGTGTCGGCATTTCGCGCCTGATCTGCGATCTCGAGCAGCGTATAGTTGTAGCTGTCCATCCGGTTTTTCTGGCCGGTGCTTAAGCGAGATTTGAGTGCCAGCAAGCCGGAGAAAAGCATTGCCGCAATGGTGATCATCAGAGCAATCGGTTCTGCGTTTTCCTGCAGGAACGATGGTTCATCGCGCTGATAATATCTTTCGGCACCATCATGCAGCGGTACACTCAACCCGCGGCTGCCGCCTGGCTGCTGAATGGCGGAGGCCAGGGCAAAGCGAATTACGAGGTCCATGCGGTGCTCGAACAAAACAGCGGTCAGTTCACTGATCAGGTCGGCATCGACGTCTTCACGGGTAACGAGAGTCCGAATCACCGTGCTGGAAAGCGTGTCGCGGCTTGGCAGGGGCGGAGTGCCGCCGAATGCTCCTTTCGGTATGATATTACTGTCGAGGAAAGGACGCTTGACGGCAATCGCCGGGGCCTGGTCGACCTCGACAAGGCGAAGCGGGATGTCCTTGAGCTTGGCATCCTCATGCATGTTCAGCAGCAATCTGTCCCGCAGAGAGCGGACCGTGAAGATGGCGTCGATCTTTCTGGAAAGGAGCAGCTCAGAAGCTCTGGAGAAGGATATCGCCTGCCAACCTATACCGTCGATCGGCAAGTCATAGTGATCGGCAATAACCCAAAAAGAACGGAATTCATTCGTACCGAAAGGCGGAATCGCCAGTCGTTTGCCTCTCAGGTTGCGGATGAAACGGATGTTGGAGTCCTGCCGGACGATCAGCTGGAAGAAATCCGGAAACAAGTCTGCAATCATGCGAACGTCGGCAACAACGGGCGTGTC
>JAHEHW010000138.1 GCA_024639745.1 Salaquimonas sp.
TTACCCGGATGAATTGTTGTGGCGGCCTAATCTCGTATTCCTGCTATTTTTCGGTGGCCTGATCCCGATGCTCATTCCTGCTGCACCATTCAAGCGGGAAAATATCATCTTTATGCTGGGAATTTTTCCGATCGCCGCCTTTATCCTACTTTCCGGCGGAAACTTGGATTACAACGGCTTTCTGCTGCCGGAGAGCCTCGTCGGACCATCGACCGGAAAATTCTGGATCGATTTTGCCGTGTTGACGGCGATCGTCTGCGCAATCGTATATTTCACGGTCAAGAGCATGGAGGGGGATACAAGCCGGCCCATTCTGCTAACGCTCTTTGGCATGGTCGCGCTCGGTGCTGCACTGTTCGTCATGTCCGTCGATTTTGGGCTTGAATATGTGGAAACCGAAGTCTGGGGTGGCTTCATGATGACGCTGGTCATCGCCGTTACGGGTATTGTTGCTTCCCTACCAATCGGCATTGTACTGGCCCTTGGCCGGCGATCAAAAATGCCGATCGTGAAAATGGTGTGCATCATCTTTATCGAGTTCTGGCGTGGCGTGCCCCTGATCACCGTTCTTTTCATGTCATCGGTTCTTCTGCCGCTTTTCCTGCCGGACGGAGTAAGCTTCGATAAGCTTCTAAGGGCGTTGATTGGTGTCGCGCTGTTCTCGTCTGCCTACATGGCGGAGGTGGTACGCGGGGGTCTACAGGCCATACCCAAGGGTCAATATGAGGGTGCCTCGGCTCTCGGGCTTGGATACTCGCAATCGATGCGGCTGATCATTCTGCCTCAGGCGCTGAAGATCGTGATCCCGGGCATCGTCAATACCTTCATCGGCCTGTTCAAGGATACGACGCTGGTCTCGATCATTGGTCTCCTCGACTTCCTGGGCATGATCAATTTGAGCCACTCGGACTCGGATTGGGCGACGCCGGTGCAGGCGATCACAAGTTATATCTTCTGTGCGTTCGTTTTCTTCCTTTTCTGCTACGGAATGGCGAGATACTCGAACTACATGGAAGACCGGCTCAATACCGGCCATCGATCGTGATCGGGCAGTATACATAGTTTCAACGGGAAACCGAAAAAGGGCTGATGCCAAATGGCTAAAACGACGACAAAGAAAACTTCATCCACGGCAGCGACGGGCAAGCGTCCTCCGAAAATAGCAAAACCGAAAACGCCCGACGATCTGAAGCGGATATCGGGCGTTGGTCCTAAGCTTGAAGGCACGCTGAACGAGCTCGGTATCTACCGTTATTCGCAGGTCGCAAAATGGACCAAACCCGAGATTGACTGGATGGACGAGCGCCTGAAATTCAAAGGGCGCATCGAGCGCGACGACTGGGTTGGACAATGCAAGGCATTCGCCGCTGAAAAGCCATCCTCGCTGACATCCAAACCGAAAGCAGGGGCTCCGGCCAAACCAAAAGCTGCCAAACCGAAAGCGAGCACGGCAAAGAACGGTGCCGCGAAAACTGTACCTGCTTCGAAAGCTGCTTCTGCCATGCCCGCCGCGGCATCAGGTTCAGCCTCAGGCAAGGTATCGGCTAAGGTGAAACGATCGAAAATGCATATTTCCGAAACGGATGTCGCCGTCGACATTATTGGCATGCATAAATGGTACGGTGATTTCCATGTTCTTCGCGATATCAACCTTCGCGTGATGCGCGGCGAGCGTATTGTTATCGCTGGGCCGTCTGGCTCCGGTAAATCAACCATGATCCGCTGCATCAACCGGTTGGAAGAGCATCAGAAGGGTAAGATCATCGTTGATGGCATCGAGCTCACGAACGATTTGAAAAAGATCGACGAAGTGCGCCGCGAAGTAGGGATGGTCTTTCAGCACTTCAATCTCTTTCCGCATCTCACCATTCTCGAGAATTGTACCTTGGCTCCGATTTGGGTTCGGAAAATTCCGAAAAAAGAAGCCGAGGAAATCGCTATGCATTTCCTCACCAAGGTCAAAATTCCCGAACAGGCAAGCAAATATCCGGGACAGCTTTCAGGTGGCCAGCAGCAACGTGTCGCCATTGCGCGTTCGCTTTGTATGAATCCTCGCATCATGCTGTTTGACGAACCCACTTCTGCGCTTGACCCTGAAATGATCAAGGAAGTTCTTGAAACCATGGTCGAACTCGCCGAGGAAGGCATGACCATGCTTTGCGTGACCCACGAAATGGGCTTTGCGCGGCAGGTTGCAAACCGCGTGATCTTCATGGACGAAGGACAGATTGTCGAACAAAACCGTCCGGACGAGTTCTTCGACAATCCGCAACATGAGCGGACGAAGCTGTTCCTCAGCCAGATCCTCCACTAGTCGGGTTTGCGTCGAAAACAGAGCTTTTAAAAATGAAAGGGCGGCCGAAAATGGCCGCCTTTTTTATCCGCCTTTGAACATCTGATCAAAACGGTATTGCGTTCATCCGCTTTTGGTCTCGTTAGTGTCGGCAAACTGTCCTTCTGGCTTCCAGCCATATATCCAGGCCTGCCGGTTCAAGAGTTGACTGCCGGGTATCAAACGCATTCCGATGTTCCGGACCGCGCTGAATGGCCAGCCCATGTGATAGAGTTGGCCATTGGTTTCGGCGAGTTTTGCTACCTTTGCTACGCGTTTTCGGCGCCTGGCAACGAATGATTTGAAAGCGGATGTCGGATCGCTGTCGGGCTTGAGCAAAAGTCCCAATTCGAATGCATCTTCAATCGCCATCGCGGCACCCTGGGCTGCATAGGGCAACATCGCATGAGCCGCATCTCCGATGAGAACACACGGCCCCTCATTCCAGTGACGAAGCTTGCCGGCAGTAAGCAGCGGCCAGGTAGACCAGTTTTCGACCTGTTCAAAACACATCCGCAAACGCTTGTGCCACCAACCGGTTGCGCGGCGCAGCGGAGATGGATCGATATTTTTATTCGGTATGAGCGTTTTTTCCCGACTTCGGATCGCGATCAGCACATTGACGGTACGGCCAGCCCGCACGCTGTAGAAAATTCCGTGCGAACCACGTCCGAGTATCAGACTCGTAGCATCCGGATTGAATGCAGGGTCCAGTTTTTCAACAGGTATCAGACCTCGCCAGGCTTCAAATCCAGAGTGCACTGGGCTTGCCGCGTCAAACAAATCGTTCCGGTAACGGGAGTGAACGCCGTCTGCGGCTATGAAACAAAAGCCCTTTCTCGTAATAAGTCCGTTACTGGATTGAACCAGAACGCTGATGCCGTTCGCATGCTCGGTCACATCGGTGACTTCGGTGTCCATATGCAGCGCAATGTCGGCGGCCATTTCGCATGCGGAGGCAAGTATGGAATGAAGGTCACCGCGGTGAATGGTGAGATAAGGCAGTCCGAACCTTTCGATTGCCTTCGCGCCAAGCGGGATCGTTTGAATTTTTCGTGCACGATAGGCGTCATAGACAATGATTCCGACCGGAGCCGTTGCCACACGTCGCAATTCACGCCCCAGTCCGAGCGCATCAAGAATGAAGAGGGCATTCGGAGAGAGCTGAATACCGGCGCCCACCGGGTCGAAACGTGGCGCTTTCTCAAACACGTCAACGCGGAAACCATTACGCGCAAGGCACAAAGCCGCTGTCAATCCGGCTATCCCGCCGCCGGATACGATAATACTTCTGCTTTTGCTCACTTAGTGATCGTCTTCGGCCAGACAGCCTTCCGGTTCGCTCTCCATTGCGCCGAGCTTGCTGTCACGGGTATACAATGTCGAGCAATAAGGGCAGATTATCTGCTCATCGTCCCCCATGTCGAGAAACACGTGCGGATGATCCAGCGGGTCGCTGGCACCACGGCACATGAATTCCTTTATCCCGATCTTGATTTCCTTCACCCCGAGATCGTTCTTGAAATGCGGAATGCTGCTGGAGGCCATGAAACGAATACCTTTGCCTTGTCTCGGTTCTTTGCCCGTTTTAAAAGACTGTGTCACTGTTTCAAGTGTTTTGTCGCCGCGAGCCGTTTCGGTTCGCGGCATTTGAGTATGGAAGTCCAAGCATGCCGGTTTGCCATCTTGAAAACGTCGATCTTGCCTATGTGGATGAGGGCGAGGGACCGACGATACTGTTGATCCACGGATTTGCGTCGAGCAAAGAAGCCAACTGGCTGAATACGGGTTGGGTGGATTTTCTGGTTGAAGCCGGTTTTCGCGTCGTTGCCTATGATAATCGTGGCCACGGGCAAAGCACGAAGTTCCACGAGGCCGAGGCTTATTCGCTGGATTTGATGGCAGGCGATGCGCTCGGACTGATCGACGCGCTAGATCTCGATCGGCCGCATGTGATGGGCTATTCCATGGGCGCGCGAATATCTGCGCTTCTCAGCCAGCGTCATGGTGAGCAATTCGAGAAAGTCGTGCTTGCAGGAAACGGCTATTCAATGATCGAGGGAACCGGCGACTGGACGCCGGTAAGAGAGGCGCTCCTGGCTCCCTCGCTGGCCAATGTGACCGATTTGCGGGGCAGGGCATTCCGGAAATTCGCAGACCAAACCAAGAGCGATCTCATCGCTCTTGCCGAATGCGTTACAGCCGTGAGGCAGTTATTCGCCCGTGAAGACTTTGCCCGGGTCAACAACGAAACCCTTGTCGCCATCGGTACGGAGGACGATATCGCCGGCTCCGGTGAAAAACTTACCGAGTTGATCCCGAATGCCCGCTATTTGCCGATTTCCGGGCGGGATCACATGCGAGCGGTTGGTGACCCGGTCTACAAGAAAGGCGTGCTCGAATTCCTGAAATCCTAAGGGGAAACTTACCCTTCAGCCGGGTTGAAACCTGGCAAGAAAAGAATTGAATTCCATTTATGGTATCAAATGGTAGGGTCGCCTATATGAAAAGCTCAACGCCGATGGCCGCTTTATAAGGAGTGTGCGATGACCGAAACAGCACGAAAATCAGCGAATAAAATCCTCGAATCCCTCGATCCGGTTTGGCGTGCGGTTTGCAAAGAGGCCGAGGCGATTGTGCAGGCCGAGCCAATGCTTTCGACCTTCATTTACGCGACAATCCTCAATCAAAACGGTCTAGAAGAAGCGGTCATCCACCGCATTTCGGAGCGATTGCACAATCGCGAAGTTCAGGCGGACCTGATCCGCAGCTCTTTCGTCGATATGATGGATGCCGATGCTGAATGGCCTGAGATCCTCAGGTCGGATATCGCTGCGGTTTACGATAGGGACCCAGCCTGCGAAAGACTGATCGAACCAATTCTGTATTTCAAAGGGTTTCATGCGATTCAGACCCACCGGTTGGCGCATTGGAATTGGAAGAACGGGCATAAGGACTTAGCGCTATATCTGCAGAGTCGCTCTTCCCAGGTGTTTCAGACGGATATCAATCCGCAGGCGAAAATCGGTCGCGGATTGTTCATGGACCACGCAACAGGTGTCGTCATTGGTGCGACGGCGGCTATCGGCAATGATGTTTCTCTGCTGCACGGCGTCACACTCGGCGGTACCGGCAAGGAAGGCGGCGATCGCCATCCAAAAATCGGCAATGGCGTTCTGATCGGAGCCGGAGCGACGGTACTCGGGAATATTATGATAGGCGACTGCACCCGGGTCGCAGCCGGTTCCATGGTCATCAAGAATGTCGACCGTAACGTCACAGTTGCCGGAGTGCCAGCTCGCGTCGTTGGTGTGGCCGGCTGCTCCGATCCTTCCCGGAGCATGGATCAGATCCTCGCCGATAACGGCTGAATCCTCCTTATTCCGATTGATTCCAGGCCG
>JAHEHW010000139.1 GCA_024639745.1 Salaquimonas sp.
GCAATACCCTGTCGTTTACGGAAAATGCCCCCTCGATAAACCGGGCCTGTTCGTCTTCGCTGCCATCATCAAGCGTGCCTGGCAGCTGTCTATTGACTTCGTCGAAGGGAAGTTTCGAGAGAATTGCGACCCCGTTAAAGCTTTTCTGGCCGTGGGTTTCGACATTGTAGCCGAGTTCTTCAAACCGCTCGCTCGGAAAATTCTCGTCGACCGATTTGAGCTCCTGCAGGCAAACAATTTCCGGATCGGCTTCTTTTACCCATGTGACGAGGTTGTCCAGTCGGGCTTTGATGCCGTTTATATTCCATGTAGCGATTTTCATTCGGCCAGCCTCCGTTGGCGGCTTGATAGCTTGCCGGGACAATTACCGAAAGAGCTTTATCGGCCCTCGCTGAAAACTGAACAGGAATCGTGCTGTCAGATGGAGAAACTGGTGCCGCAACCGCAGGAAGCGACTGCGTTGGGATTATTCACCTGAAAAGCCTGGCCCATCAGATTATCGACAAAGTCGACTTCGGATCCGCCCATGTAGATAATCGACATGGAATCGATGAAAACCCGTCCGCCGTGCCCTTCCAACACCAAATCGTCATCCGTGGGCTGTTCGTCCACCAATTCGTATTTGTACGAGAAACCGGAGCAGCCGCCGCCCTCGACGGATATCCTCAGCGCCGATTTCTCGGGCGTGTCGGATAAAATCTCACCGACCCTTTTAAGGGCGCTGTCGGTGACTGTTACGGACGATTGTTGGGTGGGCGCGTTCATCGCAAATCCCTGCTTTTTGAGTATATTGAGAAAATATGCTGTTGCCGCCCAGAGTTCAAGGCGTGGAATGTCATCCGTCTTTAATGGGTGCTCAACGCCTGATATGCATTTGATACGGCAAATAAACGATTCCGTTACGGAATCAGGTGACGGACATGGCGACTATATCACCAACGGGCAGGGGTTGGCTGGCACCATATGCCTATCAGGCGGCGGAGAGCCGCGGTCGGCTGTTCGATGAGCCTTCATCGCCCACCCGCACCCCTTTCCAGCGCGATCGCGACCGCATCATACACTCCACCGCATTCCGACGCCTTAAGCACAAGACACAGGTATTCGTCTTTCATGAAGGAGATCACTTTCGTACGCGGCTGACCCATTCGATCGAGGTGTCGCAAATTGCGCGGGCGCTTGCACGGGCCTTCGAAGTCGATGAAGACTTGGCAGAGGCGCTGGCCCTGAGCCATGATTTTGGTCACACGCCTTTCGGTCACACAGGGGAAGAAGCTCTTGATGAACTCATGCGGGATTATGGCGGCTTTGACCACAATGCCCAATCCTTGCGGATCGTCACGCAGCTCGAACGTCGTTATGCCCGTTTTGACGGCTTGAACCTGTGTTGGGAAACCCTCGAGGGTCTCGTAAAACACAATGGACCGCTGCTTGGGCCTTTTTCCGATGGCAGGCCTGTCGACAAGACTATAATTGATTTCAACAAGCGGTTCGATCTCGAGCTTGATCGCTTCGCGGGCATCGAAGCTCAATGCGCTGCGATTGCAGACGATATTGCGTACAATGCGCACGATCTGGACGATGGGCTGCGGGCGGGGCTGTTCTCGCTGGAGGATATTCGCGATTTGCCATTGACCGGTGTCCATTACCGCGAGATCACGGACAAATTCCCGGGATTGGAGGAAAGCAGGGCGATCCACGAAATTGTACGCCGCCAGATCACAAGCATGGTTGAAGATGCGATCAAGGCGGGCATGGGAAAGATCGCGGCGTTCTCGCCGGACTCGGCGGAGGCCGTCCGCGGAGCATCTGAAACCCTCATAACGTTCAGTCCGGAAATGGCTGTACAGGTGCAGGCCATCAAGAAATTCCTGTTCGGGCATATGTATCGGGCGCCCAGTGTCATGAGGATCCGGGATGAAGCATCCAAAGTCGTGACCGATCTGTTCCGCGCCTATATGGAAAATCCGGAAGAAATGTCTGAGGAATGGCGCAAAAGTTTTCTTCGGGCAGACGGCGGGGCGGCCGCCACCGCGCGGGTCGTTGCCGATTTTCTGGCCGGAATGACGGACCAGTATGCAATCCTGGAGCACCAGCGCCTATTTGACGACACCCCGGAATTGCGATAGGGCCAGCGGCACGTTGGAAACCTCCGGTTTTCCCGCATCTTCATGAAATAAGAGAAGCATCCATGTCCGCGCAGAAATCGCCACTGCACAGCGTATTCAAAAAATTTGAAAAAATTATTAGAAAAGCCTTACAAGCAATTGAAATAAAGAGTACTGGCGAGGATTTACTTGAACGCGTTGTTGTGGAAGCTCCACGGGATCCCGCACATGGCGACCTTGCGACCAATGTTGCGATGGTGCTTGCCAAGCCGCTGGCGATGAAACCGCGCGATCTGGCGCAAAAGATTGCGGATACCCTTACCGAAAATGAGGCTATCGCTGCGGCCGAGATTGCCGGTCCGGGCTTCATCAATCTTCGCCTGGCGCCTGGCTTCTGGACCGATCATCTTGCAACGATTGTGGAAGCCGGTCGGAGCTATGGCGCGGGCCAGACCGGAAACAGCCGCAAGGTCAATGTTGAATACGTTTCGGCAAATCCCACGGGACCGATGCATGTTGGGCACTGCCGCGGGGCGGTAGTCGGAGATTCGCTTGCCAATCTTCTCGAGTTTGCCGGCTTTGATGTCACCAAGGAATACGTGATCAACGACGCCGGGGTGCAAATCGATGTTCTGGCCCGCTCCGTAGAGGTCAGATATCTCGAGGCGCTGGGGGAAGCTATTACGGAAATCCCGGCAGGTCTTTATCCGGGCGATTATCTCGTTCCGATCGGTCGCCAGCTGGCAGCAGAATATGGCTCTGAACTGCTGGAAATGGATCAAGAAGCGAAAATGGAGATCCTTCGGGATCGCTCAATCGATGCGATGATGCGCTTGATTAAGGAAGATCTTGCGCTTCTCAATGTGCACCACGACGTGTTCTTCTCTGAAAGAACGCTGCACGAGAAGCTTTCCGGGAGTTCGGCCATTGACCGGATGCTCGAGAGCCTGCGTGGCACTGGCTATATTTACGAAGGCCGGTTGCCGCCACCAAAGGGTGAGGTTCCGGAAGATTGGGAGGACCGGGAGCAGGTTTTGTTCCGCTCAACCTCGGTCGGAGATGACATGGACAGGCCATTGGTGAAGTCCGATGGCAGTTATACATACTTTGCGGCTGATGTGGCCTATTTCAAAGACAAGTTCGATCGCGGCTTTGAGCGCATGGTATATGTGCTCGGCGCGGATCACGGCGGCTATGTTAAACGGCTGAAGGCGGTTGCCCGTGCGATTGCAGGCGACAAAGCCGAACTCGATGTCCTGCTGACACAGCTGGTGAAGCTTTACCGGGATGGCGAGCCGGTGCGAATGTCGAAACGCGCAGGCGATTTCGTAACCCTCAAGGAAGTCGTTGAGGAGGTAGGTGTCGATGCCGTCCGCTTCATGATGCTTTACCGGAAGCCGGAAGCCCCGCTGGATTTTGATTTCGTGAAAGTGACGGAACAATCGAAGGACAACCCGGTCTTCTACGTTCAATATGCTTATGCCCGCTGCAAATCGGTCCTGCGACAGGCAAATGCGGACATGCCTGATCTGGACCTGGGTATGGAAGCGCTGGCGGAGGCGGAGCTTGGCCGGTTGTTGGACGAGGGCGAAGTCGCTCTGATCCGGAAGATGGCGGAGTATCCGAAAGTAATTGAACAGGCTGCGGCCTCCGACGAGCCGCACAGAGTGGCGTTTTACCTTCACGAACTGGCTTCTGAGCTTCACACCCACTGGTCCAGAGGCAAAGAAATGCCGGAATTACGCTTTATTAACCCTGATGATGCAAAAGTCACGACTGCAAGAATGGCGCTTTTGACTGCGCTTTCTGGTATTCTGGCCTCTGGCTTGGCCATAATCGGGGTGAGTGCACCGGAAGAGATGCGTTAAACGTAGGGTTCCTTAAAACCGACACAAATAACGCTTTGAACTGCCGGCTGCGCTCAGGGTAGTTGTCGGGTAAGCACAGGTAGGGCGTTTATGACAGATCAGAACCAATCTAATCGGGATGATAGGGATTTGCTGGCGGACGATGATCCGCTGGCGGAACTGGCTCGTATTATCTCCGGCGGTCCCGAAGGCCGCAGGAGCAAGGAAGCCGATCACGATGCCGACGAAGCCCGCTCTGACATGCGAGACAGCGCAAAAGAACCCGATCAGGACATGCCTGCATCTTCCGACGATGAAGAAGATTTCGACATCGAAGCTGTTCTCGCCCGCGAACTCGGTGAACCACCATCGGGTAAACAGCCCGAAGCCGAAACACAGAAAGCAACAGATATTGGCGCTGCCGCCGGGGCTTTGGCTACGGAGCCCGAAGAACCAGTCCGGAACGGCAATGAGCCGGAAGAGGCCAAAGAAACAGTCGGGGACGGCAGTGAGCCGGAAGAGACCGAAGAACTGTCGATCGAAGAACAGTTGATGGCGGAAATCGCCGGTGAGGACGAACAAGATATCCGGCAGGAAGCGCGATCGGAGCGAATGGCAGAGCTTTCGGAACCAGGCGTTCCGTCAAGCGGGGGTGCGGGTTCGCGCGAAGAAGATGCAAATTTCGATCTGGTCGATGATATGGTCGGGCAGATGCGGAAAGAGTTCTCCGCGGATGATGGCAAGACGGGAAATCAGGACGATCAGGCGGGGCACGCACCGGAGACGCCCGACATTACTGACCAGTCTGATGATTTTGAGCAATTCTTTGAAGGAAGTTTCGAAGATATTCTCCGTGAGGACATTCCCGAAAAAGAAGCTGCGCACAGCAGGCGCAACGAAGAGGTAGTCGCCGAAGACACTGATCTGGATTTTGGCGAGGCGTTCGAAGCCGAGATGGCCGAGCTTTCAGGCCATCGCGACGTCGATGTGCCGGAGTCGTTCGTTACCGAAACCTTTATCGAAGAGCGCGAAGAGAAGACGGTGGTGGTTTCGCGAGAAATTCCCGCACCTGACGCGAGAGCTGTAAGCGCATCCGCTAGCGCAGGAAATATCGATACGCTTGAGGACGAGTTGGAGGAATTGTTTGCCGGCGAGTTGGATATCTCTGATTTTGACGGACTCGACGAGACGGAAACGGGACCTGGCGCACCGCCATCGCGACGCGCGGCAGATGCGGATCGCGAAACTGTTGCTGAATTGGATAGGGTTTCGTCCGAGCATGGCGCCACCGAAGCAGACGTCGAAAACGAGCTAGATGACCTGTTTGCCGCAGACGGAAATGCGGATCCAGGCTACATTGAAGATGACGGGCTCGCTGCCGGCTCTTCAGTCGAGCGTGCTGGCGGGAAAGGTTTCAGGCTGGCTGTGATGGCTCTTGCAGCGGCACTGGTGCTTGGTATCGGTATCGTTTCCTGGGGACTCTGGTCTGGCGGTCAACGCGCAACGGGAAATGGCGAACAGGGATTGATCGAAGCCGATAATGAGCCGGTCAAGGTAAAACCCGACGATCCGGGTGGCAAGCAGATCGCTAATCAGGACAATCAGGTTTACGATCGCGTTGCGGGTAATTCGGTTGATTCCGGGAATCAGGAAGAGCTGCTCTCGGACCGGCAACAACCGGTAGCAGTCGATACCAAAGCCGATACCCGACTTTTACCTCAGGATGAACCTGCGGCCACGGACGGAAGTGGCGGGCTTGCGCCCAAACGGG
>JAHEHW010000140.1 GCA_024639745.1 Salaquimonas sp.
GTTCTTTGCCGCATTGCTTTCCCCCTTACTCGTCAAGGCGATGGGATATCGGGCGGCGTGGGTGCTGGCGATCGTGCCCGCAGCGATTTTCATTCACCTTACCGGGTATATCGCTCCGGTATCCGAGGGCGAGATATTCACGATGGGATTGGCCTGGGTGCCTTCCCTTGGCGCGAACTTCTCCTTCTTCATCGACGGATTGAGTCTCACTTTCGCGCTTCTGATATCGGGTATTGGCACTTTCATCATCCTTTATGCGGGCGGCTATCTCAAAGGTCATCCGCAACAGGGGCGTTTCATCGGGTTTCTATTTCTGTTCATGGGCGCGATGGTTGGCCTCGTCACGGCAGACAATCTGATTGCGCTTTTTGTCTATTGGGAACTGACCTCAATTACCTCATTCTTGCTGATCGGCTTCGACCACAATCGGCAGGCCTCTAGACGGGCGGCGATACAGGCGCTGGTCGTTACCGGGGCAGGGGGCTTGACGCTCTTGGCTGGGGTCATCGTTATCAATCTGATCACAGGCAATACCGAGCTGTCGCTCGTGCTGAATAGCGGCGACGTACTGCGCGAAAGCCCGTTCTACCTGCTTGCGTTCTGGCTGGTGATTGGCGCCGCCTTCACGAAGTCTGCCCAATTCCCCTTCCACTTTTGGTTGCCGAACGCGATGGAAGCGCCGACGCCTGTCTCCGCCTACCTCCATTCAGCCACCATGGTGAAAGCCGGTGTCTATTTGCTGATGCGGTTCAATCCGGTACTCGGCGACACCGCCATATGGGAAACCGTGTTGCCGGTTTTCGGAACCGCCACCTTGATCGTCGGCACGCTGCTCGGCATCCGTCAGACGGATCTGAAACTTATGCTGGCCTATACGACCGTCGCTTCTCTTGGGCTGCTGGTCATTCTGACCGGTTTCGGTAGCGAAAAGGCGGTCGAAGCAGCTGTTTACTACCTTGTCGCTCATGCTCTTTTCAAAGGCGCGCTCTTTATGGTTGCAGGCTTGATTGACCATGAGGCCGGCACCCGCGATGTGCGCAAGCTTGGCGGGCTTCGCACTGCGATGCCGATTACCTTTGCAGCCGCGGTGCTTGCAGCCTTGTCGATGGCAGGACTGCCGCCTTTTGTCGGCTTTCTTGCGAAGGAAGAGATTTATTATGCGATTGCCAAGCCGGGGGGATGGGAGGTCGCTATTACGATTCTTGCGATCTTCGGAAATGCGTTGATGCTTGTTCTGGGTGCGGCAGTGGCGATCCTCCCCTTCCTTGGCGAAAAAGTTGAAACACCGAAACACGTCCACGAAGGTCCAGCCTTGATGTGGCTTGGGCCGGTCGTGCTTTCCATTGCTGGTTTGCTCGGCGCGATTTTCGCGGGCTTCACGAACCACAATTTCGTCTCGCCGATGGCCAGCGCAATTGCTGGTATGCCGGTTGAGGCACATGCGAAAGTGGTTTTCCACATTGGGGTGCCGCTCGGGCTTTCCATCGTGACGATCGGGCTCGGCATCGCGATCTTCCTCAAGCTGAAGACGGCGAGAGCCATGATGGCGGCCACTTTGCATCGTATCGGTTGGGGTCCTGACCATGGCTTCGACCAGTTCATCGCGGGCATTGTCCTGTTTTCCGACCGGATCACCCGGATCCTTCAGAATGGTCGCATGGAAGCCTATATGACGACCGTATTTCTGGTCTTCGGCATCGGTCTCTGGTCTGGGCTTATTGTGTTCGGCGAGTTGCCTGAATGGCCGGTTTTCGAAGCGATCACCTTCTATGAGGCCGGTATCATGCTGCTGGGAATCGTGGGCCTGGCCGCTGTTATCTATGCCAATGACCGTCTGACGGCCATCGTTTCTCTGGGCATCCAGGGATTTGTCGTTGCCATGATTTTCATCCTCTTCGGCGCGCCGGACCTGTCGTTTACTCAATTTATGGTCGAGACGCTTTCTGTCGTTATTCTGGCGCTCGTGATGACGCGGCTGACGCTGTATAAATCGGACCATCGCCCTTTCCGGGAAAAGGCATTCGATTTCACGGTTGCAAGCATTGCGGGTTCCGCTTTTGCAATGCTGATGCTGGCGATCGTCGAAGTGCCGTTTGATCGTTCACTGTCAGACTTCTTCGCCGAATATTCCAGAGTGGTCGCCCACGGCCGCAACATCGTGAACGTCATTCTCGTGGACTTCAGGGGGCTTGATACATTTGGCGAGATTGCGGTTGTTATGACTGCCGGTTTGGGCGTCATAGCGTTGATTCGTGTCAAGGCACGACAGCCAAGAAGAGAAGCTGAAAAATGAATACGGTTATTTTCCGAACCTTCGCTCCTTTCCTCGCGGCCTTGATGGTGTTGTTTTCGATTTTCATTTTGCTGCGGGGTCACAATGATCCTGGCGGCGGGTTCATAGGTGGTCTTCTTGCCGCCTCTGCCTTTGCGATTTATGGTATTTCAAACGGAGTGCCAGCCGTACGAAGGGCGCTATTCGTCCACCCGATGAGCCTCGCCGGTTTTGGCCTTTTGATCGCGGGGCTTGCGGGCGTCCCTTCCGTGTTTGCTGATGTTCCGTTTCTGACCGGGCTTTGGGTATATCCCGAAATCGGTGGTGTGGAACTCGCTCTATCGACTCCGCTCGTTTTCGATATCGGTGTCTATTTCGTAGTGGTTGGAACCATCACATCAATTGCTCTTGCTCTGGAAGAAAGGCATGTTGACTGATGGAAGTCTATCTCGCCATCCTCATCGGCTGCTTCTTCACGGTGAGCATTTATCTGCTGATGTCCAAATACGTCATCCGCATGCTGCTCGGCGTCGGTATTCTGGGAAATGCAGTAAATCTGCTGATCTTTACAGCGGGGCGCATTACCCGGGAGGTCCCTCCAATTATCCCCGAGGAACTCCAGATCCCGGCGGAATTGACCGCGAATCCGCTGCCTCAGGCGTTGGTGCTAACCGCAATCGTGATCTCTTTTTCGTTTTTCGCATTCCTGCTTGTTCTGGGTTTCCGCTCCTATCAGGATCTCAAGACCGATGACACGGAAACCATGCGGTTTGCCGAGCCGGTTGATTCCCCCAAGCCGCCACTAGGGTATTAGGGTTTCTTTCATGGCCGCTTCTTCGTCAGAAAAGATCGACCTCACAGGCATTATGGTGCCAGCCGACCTTTCGCCGTCGGACTTCCTGATTGTCACTCCTGTCGTGATTCCGATCATTTTCGGCGCATTGCTGGTGATGTTGCGCAGCAAGCCGAATTGGCAATCTCCGGTCGCCATCACCGGGCTGATCCTTGCGATGCTGGGGTCGTTCGGGTTGCTGCAGCAAGTGATTGCGAACGGGCCAATCACGATGACCATGGGGCGTTGGCTGCCGCCCTTCGGGATTTCCTTCACAGCCGATTTGATGGGCGCGCTGTTTGCCTTTACCGGGCTGTTCGTAGCGCTTTCCGGATTGTTTTATTCCCGCTTCGCCTCGACTACGCTTGAGCGACGTTACGGATTTTACCCTTTTTACATGTTGATGATGGCCGGCGTGAGCGGCGCGTTTCTCACCGGTGATATATTCAACCTGTATGTCTGGTTCGAGGTGTTGTTGATCTCGTCTTTTGGCATGATCGTGCTGGGAAGCGATCGGGTGCAGATGGACGGCACCATGAAATACGCTTTCCTCAATCTGATTGCGACGACCATGTTCCTCGCGGCGACCGGCTATCTCTACGGTATGCTCGGCACACTCAACATGGCCGATATTTATGCCAAGCTGAGATCAACGGACCTTCAGGGCCCGGCCTACACGTTGGCGCTGATGTACCTGTTGGCTTTTGGCATGAAGGCCGCTGCCTTTCCGCTAAATTTCTGGTTGCCAGCTTCCTACCATACGCCACGCATTGTCGTTTCAGCCGTATTCGCAGGTCTGCTGACGAAGGTCGGCGTGTACGCCCTGCTGCGAACTACGGTGATGTTGTTCGGTGAACAGCGCGATGCATTGGCAACCGGCATCGCTTGGATTGCTGGACTGACCATGCTTGTTGGTGTCTTCGGCGCGCTGGCCCAGACGGATATTCGCCGCATTTTTGGTTACCTGGTGATTTCCGGCATCGGCACGATGATGGCAGGGATCGCTGTTGCGACGCAGACCGGAATAGCCGGAACGGTTATCTACGCCGTGCACTCGATGATCGTGATGACAGCGCTTTATCTTACTGTCGGCGCGATAGGGCGGCTCTGTGGTTCTACGGACATCCGTGAGGCAGGCGGCGTTTATGCTATGTCGCCGATGTTGGCAGTAGCTTTTCTAGTTTTGGCGCTTTCCGTGTCGGGCCTTCCGCCAACCTCTGGCTTCTGGAGCAAGTTTGTCCTCGTTAAGGCAACCCTTGAGATAGGCGCTTGGTGGCTTGCGGCATTGATCATGATCAGCGGGCTCTTGACGAGTATTGCGGTCTTCAGGATATGGATTTTTGCATTCTGGCGCGGCGGTCCTGAGGGGACGCGGGATGGCGCCGAGGCTTGGACCCGTGTTAATCTCGAGAGTGGATACAGGTTAAACGCGGGCTTGGCGATTGGCCTCTTGATGTTTGCCAGTTTCGCGATCGGTCTGGCGCCGGAAAACCTGCTGTCTATATCGGCGGATGCAGCTAGGGGACTGTTACACCCGACGGCCTATACCGATTCCGTGTTTGGAGGATTGCCCCAATGATCCTGCTATTGATCAATCTTCTGCTGATGCTGGCCTGGGGCGCGATGACGGGTTCCTTCTCGGAGCTGAACTTGGTGTTTGGCTTCTTTCTTGGCTTCGGGGCGATCTGGCTGATCCGGGAACAGGCTGGAAGCAGTGGCTATTTCGGCAGGGTTACACGGGTCGCATCATTATTTCTCCTATTTCTCAAGGAGCTCGCGATGTCGGCAATCCGCGTAGTAATTCTGGTATTGCAACCTAAAATGGCGATGAAGCCAGGAATTTTTGCGTTTCCGCTGACGGTTGACCGAGATTTCGAGATTGCACTTTTGGCCAATCTGATAACGCTAACTCCTGGAACGCTATCGGTCGACGTATCGGAGGACAGAAAATATCTGTATGTGCATGCGATAGATTGTTCCGACATTGCGGCTGGTAAAGAGGACATCGCTAACGGTTTTGAGCGGAAAATCATGGAGGCATTCCGATGACAGTCTCGTGGTTTCTGGACTTCTGCGTGATTGTGGCGCTGCTGCTCCTAACAGTTTCCTTTTTCTTGACAGTTTATCGCGTGGTTGTCGGTCCAACACTGCCTGACCGGATTATTGCGCTCGACATGCTGGTCGGAGTTGCCATCGGCTTCATAGCGGTTATGGGCGTCAGGACTGGCTATTACCTCTATGTCGATATTGCGATTGCTCTCGGCCTGGTCGGTTTTCTCACAACGGTTGCCTTTGCAAGATTCGTACTCCAGCGCGGCATGACTGAGGAGGACGCGGCGGAGGCACGCCGGCAGAAGCTTGAGGAAGCATCATGATCGATATCCTCGCCGGCATCCTTCTCATCATCGGCTCATTCTTCGCTCTAACGGCTTCGATCGGCTTAATTCGACTGCCAGATGTCTATTCCCGGATGCATGCTGCTTCGAAGGCAGGCACCGTTGGCTCGGGCATATTGATGATTGTCTTGGCTTTGACGACCGATGATTCGAGTACCGCGATCAGGGCGCTGGCCGGCATCCTATTTTTTATTATGACCGCACCGATCGCTGCTCA